>WFSD01000148.1 GCA_015486235.1 Anaerolineae bacterium | reverse complement strand
GCCATCCTGACGCAATTCATCGATTTTCCCACAGTGCAGTCTTGCCCACGGCGGCCGGGGTGATAGGAGAGGTCAAAAAGCAATCCCAGCCTCCTCGCCCAGACGAGCTCATCCCACTGCTTTCGAGCGCTGCCAAACGATCTTGGGCTTTCGATTTGCTTCGAGAGCACGAAAGTCGCTGTATGGAGACTCACCAGACCCGCAGTAGCAGCCCTTTCAAGTACGCTCCCTGGGGGAAATTCAGGGCCACTGGATGATCGCATCCCTGGCGCATTTCCATGAGTATCTGCATATCCCGTCCGGCGTCCAGAGCTGCGCCGAAGAGGATCTTCTGGAAAAGGTCCGGCGAAACCAAGCCGGAGCAGGAGAAAGTCGCCAGCAGACCCCCCGGCTGCAGGATCTTCATCGCCAACAGGTTGATATCCTTGTACCCCCTGGTTGCCCGCATCAGATTCGATCTGCCGGTGGCGAACTTGGGCGGGTCCAGGATCACCATGTCGAACTGCGTCCCATTATCCCGGAAAGCACGGAGCACGGAGAACACATCCTCCCGCATGGAGGAAAAAAGCCCCTCGCTGAAGCCATTCAGACGCAGGTTGCGCTCCCCCAGCGCCAGCGCGTCTCCGTCGGTGTCCAGGTTCAGGACCTTGGAAGCGCCCCCCGCCAGGGCGTAAACGGCAAAGCCGCCCGTGTAGGAGAAAGCGTTCAGCACCTGCTTTCCCGCAGCCGCCTTTCCTACGATTGCCCGGTTAGGACGCTGATCCAGGTAAAAGCCTGTCTTCTGGCCCCCCAACAGGTCCACCAGAAACCGGTGACCGTTCTCCAGGATTTCAATCTCCACAGGGGGATCGTCACCCCTGAGGGTGCCCTTCCGCAGCGGCAGGCCCTCACGCTTCCGAACCGGCACGTCGCTCCGCTCTACGATCCCGCGCACATGGGGGAACAGCGACTCCAGCGCATCGAGGACCTCGTTCCGAAACATCTCGATGCTCAGGGTTAGAAACTGGACGACGAGCCAGTCGCCGTAGAGGTCGACCACCAGACCTGGCAGCCAGTCGCTTTCGGCGTGCACGACCCGGAAAGCGTTCGTGGCATCATCCTCCATCAAAGCCCGTCGCCCGGCGATGGCCCGCTCCAGCCGACAGAGCCAGAAATCACCGTCGACTTCCTCCGACTCGTCCCAGGTAAGTATGCGAACTACGATCTGCGACCTGCGGTTGAGGACGCCGCGCGCCAGCCATCGCCCATCGGCGGCGATCACATCCACCAAGTCGCCGTCTCTTGCATCCCGCACCTGCGCCACCGCGCCGGAGAAAATCCATGGATGCCGTCGGAGGACGGATTTCTCCCGTCCGCGCTTCAGCATGACTGTGCCGCCCACAGTCATGCCCTCTTTGATTGGAACAGACGCAGATGCACTGCCTGCCTCGTCTTCGGAGTCACTTTTGCCTCGTCCGACGGCCTGTAGCCGGGAATCCACAGCACCCGCCCTGATGCGTCCACCAGCAGCGGCCAGCGATCCCGCCACCGGGCAGGCAGCTTCACGTTGATCATGAACTCGCCCACTTTGGCACTGCCACGCATCCCCAGCGGGCGGAAGCGGTCGCCAGCGCCCCGAGGGCGAAGCGTCAGGGGAAGCCGAATTCCGTCTGCGTCCAGCCACGCCTGCCAGGGGTCGTCCGGCCATGGAGAAGGCAATGCCTCACGGGACACAATCTCTACATCCACAGCCCATTCCCCATCAGGGAAAACCGTCATGCCGGGGACTTCCAGACGCAGTTCCGCGTCCAGTTGTGGCACCTCTTCCGATGTCCCTCCCTCTCCACCGATCCGGATGCGCCCGTACTCCACCAGGAGCCGCAGGCCGTCAGGAAGAGTTGCCTCCGTGCCGGTCTCCCCCCTCAGGGCGACCCGGCGGGCATTCTCCACGTGGGCCCAGTTGATGTTCCGGAGCGATCGCCGGAGCCGGTGGATTGCCTCCCGCAGCACCGCCCGCTGCATCGCCGGATGAAGCGAGCGCCAGGCGTCCAGGGCCAGGACGATCCCCTCCGGCGACTCGCCCACGACCACATGAGGCCATGCCTCCAGCATGATGGAATGGAGGAGATCGTAATCGTCGGCGAAAATCGCGGCGCTTCGGGCTATGATCTCCCGGACGCGGGGGTTGTAGGTCTCCAGGGTGGGGATCAGCTCATGACGGAGGCGGTTTCGGAAATACGTGGTGTCCAAATTGGAGCGATCGAAACGGGGCTCCAGGCCGTGCTCGTGGCAGTAAGCCACCAGGTCATCGTGGGGCACCGTCAGGAGAGGGCGGGCCAGCCAGAGCCCAGCGGTCTCCGGCGGCTCCCCCGGTATGGCGTCCAGCCGCATCTCCGCCATGGGTGCCAGGGGGAGCATCCCCCGGAGCCCGGCCAGGCCGGAGCCGCGGATGAAATGCATCAGCACCGTCTCCACCTGGTCGTCCAGATGGTGCCCCAGGGCAATCCGGTCTGCACCGACAGAGCGAGCCACCCGCGCCAGGAAGCGGTAGCGTGCCTGCCGGGCCGCTTCCTCCAGGGCCATGCCGGATGCTTTTGCCAGCGCGGGGACGTCCTCATGCGCCAGGTGGAACGGCAACCCCCACGCATTCGCATGCTCCTGCACGAAGAGAGCGTCCTCGTCGGCGTCAGTCCCTCGGATGCCGTGGTGCAGGTGTGCCACATGCAGTTCCCACCCGAAATCCCGCCGCATTTCCCGAAGCAGGTGCATCAGGGCCAGGGAATCGGGGCCGCCGGAGACAGCAACGACCACCGACTTCCCCACCGGGAGCAAGTCGTGCTCCTCGATCGATTTTTTCACACGCGTGTACAGGTGAACCATGCCGTTCCTTCCTTACTCACCGCCGGAGTCGTGACGCTCACCGTCGTTCGAATGAATCCACAGTGCGTGGATTTTTTCGTAGGGGACGGAAGGGTGACCTGTTGCACATTTACAAACTATCCTGAGAAAAGGAAATGGTCACAGAACCTGCCAGGTGGCGTTGTGTTTCTGGCCTCCACCGGATGAATCCGGCTCTTGAGGCGGGCTAACGCCCGCCGAAAAGGACGTCGTGTCGCTCAGAACGTCCCTACGTCGAAAGAACGTCCTCCGCGCAGGCAACGGTCTGGTCGGCGCCACAGGCGCCTGAAGTACCGAATTCATTGGTAGCCCTCAAAAGCAGTGGGGTGAACTTTGAAGGGAATTGTAGGGCGAGCCGTCTGGCTCGCCTGGTCGAGCTAGACAGCTCGACCTACATTTTCGCGGCAAACTCGTAGGCGCGGGGCTTGTCCTCGCCCTCTGTTAGCCCGCTCCGGCGCGGCGATCGTATGAGCGGACTGACAGTCCGCTCTACAGGCCGACATAGCCCCTTTTTCGCTCGGAAAGAGCGAACGCTCACAAGCGGGAGCGTAGGAGCGAGGCTTGTCCTCGCCCTGAGGTAGGAGAGGGCAAAAACAGCAGTATCCCACCAGTTCTGAGCGCCACCAATTCATTCGGTTCTGCAAATCCAACATAACCCCGTCAGAACAATTTGTTAAACTGCAAACAGGTCGCCCCTATCCACTCTTTCCACACGCCTGTGCGGCTTTGCCTCTTCGCGTCTTCACGTTGGATGCATGTCACCCTTTTCGGGACGTTTCTCAATGCGGAGAGCGGCGATGTCCGGCGACTTTCAGTACGAACTCCTCTGCCCTGCGGAAGACCTCTTCCTTCGCAACGTCCTCGGTTATCACATGATCGCTTTCGTCCACCCAAAACGTCTCCACCGACTGGGCGCCGGAGAGGAGACCCGTCAGCTCATTCACATTTCTCGGCGACACCAGGTTGTCGGTTTTGCTCTGCATCAGGAGCACCGGCGCGGAGACCTCAGGAAGGTCGCCCCGGAGGTGCGCCAGGAATTTCCGAAGCTCGATGATGCTATCCGTTGGATAATGACTGTACGAAATATGCCATTCCTCCACTGAGGGATCCACCCAGGTGCCTTTCCCCTTGGGCATATACTTCACGAAATACCTGACGATGGGCAGGAAAGACGAGTACGGAGAGATAAGCCGAATAGGCGTGCTCATGGCAACAACACCCATCACCGGCACATGGGCCGCCAGGTGCAGCGACAGCGCCCCGCCCATGGAAAGCCCCAGAACGACGACCCTTTTCCCGCGGGAGATCAGGTCGCTGTACCCTTCTTTCACCGACCCGAACCAGTCGTGCCAGGTCGTTTGCAGCATATCGTCCATGCTGGTGCCATGCCCGGCCAGCCTGACCCCCAACACCGTAAAGCCTTTCTCTGCCAGGTATTCCCCCATCCAGCGGAGTTCTTTCGGCGTGCCGGTAAATCCGTGAACCAACAAGCATCCAATATCGTTCCCATCCCAGAAAAAAGGCTCCGCACCCTGCATTATCGTCTTCACGTGATTGTTCCTTTCGCCCAAAACATTTGGTCTTTTGACAATCAGGCTGCCCTGCTAGGCTGAGCTTTTCGCCTTGAAGGCAGAAAAGAAGGGGTGATACATCTTGTGGTCTGGATTCGCCCGACCACAAGATGTACCCTTTCTTCCCAGCCATGTGCCGGGCGTGAAGCCCCAGAAAACTCCATTTCCGCTTTGTCAAAAGTCCAAAAAACATGCATGTTCACATCAGTTCGATGCTGTAATCCACCACCTCGGCATCCAGCCGCCATCTCTCGATAGCGCCCACGACGTCCATCAGCATTGTGTGGACGTGGTTCTTGCTATTGGAAACACACGCAATACCCAGGACAGCTCGTTGCCAGGTATCCTGCTCCTCGATCTCCGCCGCCGAGACATTGAAATTGTTCCTAAGGCGTTGGAGCACTGACTTTACCACCCGACGCTTCCCTTTCAAGGAGTTGGTCTGCGGTATCCAGAGTTCCACAGTTAGAAGTCCTATGGTCATAGCCGTCGCTCCGATAATCCGCCAGTTCTGTCGTAGGCGCCACGGTACTCAGGAGGAAGCAATGCTGCCAGCCGAGACATGATCGTGTTGGTGTACTCGTCCAACAGGTCGCCATGGGCATGGTTCGGTGTCCCAGGCAAGGTGAACGGCTCGCCGATGACCACCCGCACCGTGGCCCGCCGTCCCCGGCGCAGGCTAGGGAAGACTTTTTCCTGACCGTACGCTGCCATGGGCAAGATCGGTGCGCCCGTCCTGGAAGCGATGTATGCCACACCAGCACGCGCTGGTTGCAACACCCCCGCGCTGCTGCGTGTCCCTTCCGGCGCTATGCCGAAGATGCCGCCTGCTTTCAATACGCCAATCGCTTGCTGCAATGCCCGCCGGTCAGGCGCTCCCCGCCGTACGAACGTAGCTCCCAATGCCGCCAGGATCTGCCCGCCGGGGAACCGCCTGCGCCACTTTTCCGCCGCAAATGCCGTCGCAGGCCCCGGCAGGATCGGCAGAGCGATGATGGCCAGCGGGATGTCAAGCCAGTGCAGGTGATTGACAGCCACGATCAACGGGCCGCTCTCCGGCACGTTCCCCCGCCCCTCGACCTCCAGCCTGGCTATCGTCCGGATGAGCAACCCGGTCACGAACCGGAATATCTGGCAGAACGGGTTCACGGGCTCATTCCACCGGCGTGGGTGTGGGCAGTCGAAGCGCTTCCGCCTGAACCGTGTACGTGATCACCGGACCACCCCCCGGCGTGATCTCCATCTTGAAGCTACTCTTCCCGCCAGGCGGTATCACGTTGTGCTGTGGCGGCCCGCTTCGCACCCCGACGACGTTGCCCAGGGCGTCGTACAGAGTGGCGACCACCACCACGTCCACCGCGTCCTCAGGGCCGCGATTCTCCACGTTTCCCCTGACGCCATACAGCCCAGTGTCCAATGGCTCTCCTGATGCATCCACCACAGCGACATCGGGATAGTACCTGCCCTGGTGCGCCCGGAGTGCCCTCAGCAGCACCACCCGGTACGACGTGAATTTGGGGTAGGCGTTCGGGAAACTCACCACGAAAGGCGCTCTCCCACCGGAGGGGATGACCCTGGCCTCCGTGTGGGCATCCTGAGTCGCCACCACCTTCCCTTTCTCGTCCAGCAAATCGATGCGCAACTGGACGTCCTCAATGGCAAATTCACCTGGGTTGGCGACCTCACCCATGCACCAAAGGCCACCGTGTGGAAGCCGGGCGAAATGCACTCCTCGCGGTTCCACCGGGACAGGGGTCGGCGTGGGCACAGGCGTCCCCTCAGACTGGTAGAGGACCTCCCTGGGGATGACCAGCCGTTGACCGACCTGAAGGCTCCGGGGATTGATTATCCCGTTGGCCTCCTGGAGCGCCGCCAGGCTGATGCCATACCGATGGGCAATCCCCAGGAGGGTGTCCCCTGCCTGCACCTCGTAGAAAATCGGCGTCGGAGTGACGGTTGGGGTATCCGTAGGTGCAGGCGTGTAGGGAGCAGGCGTGGCCGTAGCAGTACCGGTCGGCGTGACAAAGGCGATTCCGACAGCGGTCCCTTTCGCTGGAGAAGGGGTCGGCGTAGGGAGAGTTATCACGCGGCCGCATCCTGCCAACAGCACGACTGCCATCAACAATACTCCGATCCGTCTCACGGCAAACTCAGTCCCGCAGCGATACGATATTCACGTCAGGGCGTCCGTTCGCCTTGGCGTACAGTGCCTGCGCCACCGCCGGCATCACCATTCCGCTGACATCTCCGTGGAGCAGCGCCACCTCCTTGACGATGCTAGAGCTTATGAAATTGTACTGCTGACTCGTTATCAGGCACACCGTGTCTATCTCCGGCACCAAAGCGTGGTTGGTCAGGGCCATCTGGAACTCCAGCTCGAAATCAGAGATCACCCGGAGGCCTCTGACGATGACATCCGCGCCAATCTGGGATGCGAATTCCACCGTCAGTACCTCGTAGGGAAGGACCTCCACGTTGTCCACATCTTTCAACGCGTCCTTGGCCATAGCGACCCGCTCCTCGATGGAGAAAAGCAGGTTTTTGCTCGGCTTGGCGTACACTCCGACGACGAGGTGGCCAAACATAGATGCTGCTCTGGTGGCGATGTCCATGTGCCCAAAGTGAATCGGGTCGAATGTGCCCGGATAAAGTGCTTTCATCGATGCTCCTTTCATGCAGTGCCACCTCACTCAATCCGTGGTGGTTACTGAGGATGTAGATTCGGAACGCTGCGCGGCGGACGGCGCAGCTCCTTCCTCTCCCATGGGAGAGAAAGCCAGGGGGTGAGGGCCAAAACAGCCGCACCCCCACCGAATGGCGATCTGACAGGTCGCCCGACAGGCACCTAACTCAGGTCGCCGCTGCCGGATTTCCAGAACTCTGCGAGACGCTCTCTCAGCATAGCGTACTCAGGCGCCCGAAGTTCCGGATCGCGCTGGAAGAGTTCTGCCGCTTCCACCCTGGCCTGCTCCAACAGCTTCCTGTCGCTCAGCCTCGCCATCCGAAGGTCGGGCAGGCCGCTCTGCCGGGTTCCCAAAAACTCACCAGGGCCCCGCAACTCCAGGTCTTTCTCGGCCAGGACAAACCCATCCTGCGTCTCTTCCATGATCTGGAGCCGTCGGATGCCCAGATCGGTCTCCGCGCTGGGGATGAGTATGCAGTAAGCTTCGTCGCTGCCACGCCCGACGCGCCCGCGAAACTGATGGAGCTGCGCCAGCCCAAATCGCTCCGCCCCCTCGATGAGCATCACCGTGGCATTTGAAACATCCACCCCCACCTCCACTACCGCTGTGGCGACCAGGATATCTATCTCTCCCGCCTTGAACTGCCGCATCATGGCATCCTTCTCCCTGCCGGACATCTTGCCGTGGATCAACCCAAGGCGCAGGTCGGGGAAGACATCCTTCTGAAGCCGCTCGTACTCCGTCGTCGCGGCTTTCAGGTCCAGCGATCCGGACTCCCACACCAACGGGTAGATGATGAATGCCTGGTGTCCGCCGGACACCTGTCGGCGGATGAAAGCATACGCCCGCTCACGTTCCCTGGGGAGCATCCATTTCGTCTTAATCGGCTTCCTCCCCGGCGGCATCTCGTCTATCACACTCAGGTCCAGGTCGCCATAGATGGTGAGAGCAAGGGTGCGAGGAATGGGCGTGGCGCTCATCACCAGCATGTGAGGGCTGTTCCCCTTCCCGCGCAGGTTCGCACGCTGGGCCACCCCAAACCGATGTTGCTCGTCCACCACCACCAGCCCCAGGTTGGCAAAGGAGACGCTCTCCTGAATCAGGGCATGAGTCCCGACCACGATATCCACATCCCCTTCGGACAGAGCCACTCGCACGCTCTGTTTCTGCTTTCGACTCATGCTTCCGGTCAGGCGGGCGATGGTTACCCGGCGGATCGTGCCGGGGCGTTCCAGCGTCCCTTCCACGAGGGGCGGAGCACTCTCCGCCAGTGCACCCTCCCCCACGCCGAACATCCGACCGATGGAACGGAAATGTTGCTCTGCCAGGATCTCCGTCGGGGCCATGAGGGCAGCTTGAGCGCCGCTGGAGACCGAGGCCCACATGGCAGCGGCCGCCACCACCGTCTTGCCCGACCCCACGTCTCCCTGCAAAAGCCTGCTCATGGGATGACGCAAAGACATATCCGCCAGGATCTCCCCCAGTGCCCTCCGCTGTGCCCCGGTCAGGACAAAAGGGAGCCTGGAGAGGAACGCCGCCATCGCCTCCTCGGAGACGCGCAGCGGAAGGGATGTGCCTTTCCGCCATTCCAGGCGCTTTTTCTGCATCCCCAGCTGGATCAGGAAGAGTTCGTTGAAAGCCAAACGCCTGCGCGCCTGCTCCAGCTTGTCAAGTGACGATGGAAAATGTATCTCCCTAACGGCAGTGGAAAGCTCGACAAGGCCAACGCGGCGCCTGATTTCCTTCGGCAGGTAGTCCGGCACGCGGGGCGACCAGGTATCCACCACATGCTTGACAAGCTGTCGCATCCAGCGGGCCGTAACTCCGGCAGTCAGAGGATAAATCGGCACCAGCCGGCCGGTGTGGACCAGATCCTCCCTGGTGAACTCCCATTCCGGGTTCGACATCACCATGCGCCCCATGAAAGTCTCCACCCTGCCGCTGAGGACGATCCTGGCACCCGGTTTCAGGAGGCGCTCCAGATATGCCTGGTTGAACCACGTGGCCTGCATCGTTCCGGTGCTGTCGGAGAGGAGGATGTTGAAAAGGATCTGGCCCCGCCTGCTCTTGCGGGTGCCAGCGCTGGTCACTCTTCCGATGACAGTCACCTCCTCGCCGATGTTCAAGCGGGAGATGGTAGTTATCTTGCTGTAATCCAGGTAACGACGCGGGTACAGGAACAGGAGATCACCCACGGTACGCACGCCCAGCCGCTCCAGCTGGGCAACGCGCGCTTTCCCCACGCCCGGCAGGCGTATGACCGGCGCTCCGAGGCCAGCACCTGAAGGGGTTACGGGGGGAGATGAGGGTGGCGGCGGTGCTTCTCGCGGGGTTCGCGATACCTGCGCCGCTGGGCGAGGGACAGGTCTGGAAGTACGATTGGGAACACGCCGTCGCACGGGACGCGCAGCTGAAGCGAGCGCCGGCATCCGTCCCAACGTCTCGGAAATAAGCCTCTCTCGCTGGTCGTGATCCATCCTGGAATATTTGCGGAATTTTTCGTAAAGCTCCCTGGCCAGCCTGCTGCTCCCGTCCTCGGCCTCGCCAGGGATTTTTCGCCTCCAGTTCTCGAAAAACCTCTCCAATCCCCCTATAACTGCGTCGTTTCTGTATCCCCTCTTTCGCTCCAATTCCAGTATCTTACGCAAACTCAAGAACATCCTATCACTCATGTCCCAAACCACCTCGAGATATCAGACGAATCAGCGAATCTGCCATGAGGCCGCGGGGTATGCTTCACATAATTACATCCAATGCGATTCGTCTGTTCGCTCAGAACAGCTCCGGCTCCATCCCCTCGTACACCGTCACGCCCAAAGCCAGCGGTCCGATGTATGTTGCCAGGGGAATGCCGTACGTCTCGACTTTTAGCTCTTTTCCCTTTATTCGAGGATAGCTTTCCAGCATCCGAAGGATTGCTTCCGTCTCTTCCTCCATGCCCTGATGCTGGACGAAGACCTTCTCGAACCTGGAAAACTCCACGACGAACTGGTAGATTTTGTCCAGCACCTGTTCCATTGTGATCACTTTTTCCAGAGGCACCATCACCCCTTCCTCCAGCAGGAGGAAGGGCTTTATTTCCAGCAGCCTGCCCAAGATCGCCTGAGCGGGGCTGATGAGATTATCCCGCTCCATGTAATCGAGGGCAGTGGTGTAGTAATACTGGTACACATGCGGCACCATGTTGTGCACAGTTTTGACAATCTCTCCCAAGGTAGCTCCATCCGCGGCCATCACAGCAGCGTACTTCACCAGTTCCGCCTGCCCCCGCGAGATAGACCTGCTGTCCACGTAGGCAACGTGGAGCCGCCCAAGGAATGGGCCTGCGGCCGCATTTATCAGACGCTCCATGTTCACCAGCCGCCGCGACATGTGGATCGATACCACATACTTACCCCGCTTCACCGCCTGGGAGTACACGTTGTAGAAATCATCCTCCGTAGGCGGGAACAGTCTGGGTAGCTGCTTCACATTCCTCACCAGATTCAGATACTGCCTCACGTTTATGTTGACGCCATCCTTGTAGATCTTCCTCCCGACCTGCACCCTTACCGGGACCGCCAGTACGCCGAGCTCTTCTTGTTCTTCCAACGTTAGCTCAGCAGCACTGTCGGTTACGATAACGACCTTGTCCACAGGATTTCCTCCTTGCCAATGACAACCCCCAGGAACCCATAGGCTACACAAGTTCTTACAAGACTTCCTGCCAAAAATGCATCCCTATGGGATTCTTTTCATTCCAGCGAAAAAATATAATGATAATGGGGCTGACCGCCCCACACCAGCTCCATCTCCAGGTTCGGATGCCTTTCCTGGATTTTCTCAGCCAGGACCTTTGCCTCTTCCATGGTCACACTCTCGCCGCAGTACAGGGTCAGGATCTCCCCCTCGTCGGCATCCATTTTCTCCAGCAGTTTCAGTGCCACGTCTTCCGTAGATTCCCCCTTCGCCGCCAGCTTGCCGTCCAACATGCCAATGGGGTCTCCTTCCTTCACCTCGATGCTATCGAAGCGGGCATCCCGTACAGCATTGGTGACCTCGCCGGTCTTCACGTCGCGCAGCGCTCTCTCCATGTGGGCAACGTTGGTTGCCACATCCTGGTTGTGCATCGCCGCCAGCAAGGCGCTGATTCCCTGGGGCACGGTCTTGCTGGGGATGACATGGACTTTCTTGTTGGCAATCTGCCTCACCTGCTCGGCAGCCATGATGACATTGCTGTTGTTCGGCAGAATGATCACCTCGTCTCCAGGCACACTCTCGATGGCCTCCAGAAGCTCCTGAATGCTGGGGTTCATGGCCTGCCCACCCTTGATGACACAGTGGGCACCCAGGCTCTGGAATACTTCGGCAAATCCATCTCCGGGGGCGACCACTATCACCGGCAGCCTGTCCGTCTCCTGTTGTGGGACCTTCGGCAACTCTGACCGTTCGAGAGGCGGTGCTTGCGTCCCCTCGACCGCCTCTATGACGTCCGGGGGCAGCGCCCCCTGGGCCGCCATGTCGTCCATGTTCTCCACCACCACGTCGGTGGTGAAACCTGTGCGCACGGCATATGCCAGCGGCACGCTCGGGTCGAACACGTGGACATGCACCTTGACCAGCCTATCGTCCCCCTCGACCAGAGGGCAATCGCCCATGGCGCTGATGGTGCGTCGGATCTCGTCCACATCCAGCTTATCTCCCTCGAGGAGAAACTGCACGTCGAAGCCGTATTTCACTGGCGGGATAGGCCTGTTCCCCTTGGATGCGTGTACGCGAGCGGGTGTCTCCGGGACTGCCACAACCGCTTCCGGGGCCTCTTCGGCGACCTCGCCCCGCAGAACAGCCAGCATTCCTTCCAGGAAGACGCAAAGCCCCTCGCCGCCGGAATCGGTAACGCCGGCCTGAGCCAGCACGTCCAGCAGCTTCGGCGTCTCCTCCTCTGCTTTCCTGGCCGCGGCTACTGCCTTGCTGAGGATGTAGAACACGTCCTTGCTCTCTCGAGCAGCTTTCTCCACAGCATCAGTAGCTGCGCGCATGACCGTCAGGATGGTCCCTTCCACAGGGCGCTTGACGCCTCGGTACGCCATCTCCTCCCCTGCGGCGAAAGCAGCGACACATGTCTCGGCGTCACAAACCGCCTTATCGTCCAATGCCCGTGCAATCCCTCGGAGAATCTGCGACAGGATGACTCCGGAATTGCCGCGCGCCCCCATGAGCGCACCTCGTGCGATGCTCTTCGCCAGCCTGCCGATCACCACCTCATCCGAGTCGGCTATCTCCTCCCATGCCGATTTGACCGTCAATAACATGTTGGTTCCCGTATCCCCATCTGGCACCGGGAACACGTTCAACGCGTTGATGACCTCCTGATTACGACCGAGATAAGAATAGGCCATCCTGACCATTTGCTTGAGATGAGAACCGTCTATCGAAAAAAATGAATCCTTCAGCATTTCCGATTTCATTTCCAGTCCGAGTGCTCGTCGGCGAACCGCACGCCCTGGATGTGTATATTGATAGTCTTCACTGGTATACCCATTCTCTCCTCCAGTGCATACTTGAGGCGCGAGATTGCCCCGGCCGCCACCTCCGATATCCGGGTGCCATACTGGACCACCACATACAGGTCCAGCAACGCTCCATCCGGCTTCACCCGGACCCTCACACCTTTCGACGCCTTGTCCCCCGTGAGGAGATCCGCCAGGCCGTGGAAAGCGTTCTTACTGGTCAGTCCCACAATCCCGTATGTCTCCAGGAGTTCGGCACTGGCGATACGCGCGATCACCTGAGGGGATATCTCTATTTTCCCTCTTTCAGATTGCATCTTCTCCCGTTTTTCCTTTCGCAAAGCCATTGCTACATCCTCGCCCCTGTGATGTTCAAACCTGCTACTTTGCACCCTGTGCTGTATTATGGTAAGATGTCCTCGTCAAATGACAAAACGTCGCGTCCGGCGCTGTTTGGGCTCCGGGCGTCACTATGTCTAGAGAGGAGAGGTGAGCCCGATGGCAAAATGTGAAATCTGTGGTAAAGGGCCCATGCACGGCCACAACGTCAGTCATTCCATGCACCATACCAAGCGCCAGTGGCAGCCAAACGTGCAGAAGCGCCGGGTCTTCATCGACGGCGAATACAAGAAAATCTACATCTGCACCCGCTGCCTGCGCACCCTGAACAAGGAATCCAGGGGCAAGTAACTGGGTTTCAAAGGTTCCCACCGTCCGTGCGGCTGCCATCCACAAAGAAGGCAGCCGTTTTTTGTCGGCGAACCGATAGCAGAGATCGGTCATCAGACCTGGGTCGCATGGGCCATCATAGCCGCGCGGCGCAGCTCCTCTACACCAGCTTTAAGGCCTTCCGGGTGGCGAAACAGCCATGAGCCTGACACCAGGATGCTGGCCCCGGCGCGCACGACATCCCTGGCTATTTCGGCATTGATCCCACCGTCCACCTCGATGGGCCGAACGGCGCGACGTTCCTCCATCATCCGGCGCAGGCGTGCGATTTTCCCAATGCTGCCAGTAATGAATTTCTGTCCGCTGAACCCGGGGTTGACGCTCATCACCAGCACCATGTCCACGTAGGGGAGTATCTCCTCAAGTGTGGAAACAGGCGTGGCGGGGTTCAGAGTAACACCCGCCTTTACGCCCATTCCATGAATCTGCTGGATGGTGCGGTGCAGGTGCCTCGTCGCTTCTACGTGTACGGTTATGATGCCGGCGCCAGCCTGTGCAAATGCCTCCACGTACCGCTCCGGACTCTCGATCATCAGATGAACGTCCAGGGGGAGTTTGGTGACATTGCGCAGCGCGGCCACCGTGCCGGGACCGATGGTAATGTTTGGCACAAAGCAGCCATCCATGACATCCACGTGGAGCATGTCCGCCCCGGCTTCCTCAGCTTCCCTGGCCGCCTGGCCTAGAAACGCCATGTCCCCGGAAATCACCGAAGGTGATATCTGTACCATCTTCCCTCCAAACGCCTATCATACCCTTTTACGAGGCAAAGAGCAAGCATTTTATCCGATTCCAACCGTCCTCCGCCGGAGCTGACCGCATCCGGCGTCTATGCCTATCCCCCGTCGCAGGCGCATGGTAACGGATATTCCGTGTCTGCGCAGGCGTCCTAAAAACGCGTTGGCTTTCCTTTGCTCCGTCGGCTGGTACGGAGATCCTTCCACCGGATTCAGCGGTATCAGATTTACATGGGCCAGCACTCCCGAGAGCAAGTCTGCCAGCAGATCTGCCTGCTCCAGGGAGTCGTTTATCCCCCGCATCAGGGCGTACTCGAAAGTGACGCGCCGGTGAGTTGTTCCAATGTACTCGCGCACAGCATCCATCAACTTTTTCAAGGGATAGCGTCTGTTGATGGGCACCAGTTTGTTCCGGAGTCTGTCCGTCGGGGCGTGGAGGGACACTGCCAGGTTGACCTGCTGAGGTTCCCGCGCCATGCGCCGGATGCCTGGAACCAGACCGACGGTGGAAAGGGTGATTCGCCGTGCACCCATGCCGAAACCCTCCGGACTGGTCAGGGTACGGATGGCCCGCCAGACATTGTCGTAGTTCGCCAGCGGTTCCCCCATCCCCATGAGGACGACATGGGTCAGCGTGGTGGGTCGGGGTACAGGAGATGCATCCGGCCCATCGACCTCCGGATCCCGGAGCCATCGGGCGACGAAAAGAACCTGTGCCACGATCTCACCGGCAGTGAGGTTGCGCACGAGCCCGCCCATGCCGGTGGCGCAGAAAGGACACCCCATAGCGCACCCCACCTGAGTGGAGATGCAGACAGAGCGCCGCTTCTCATAGAACATCAGGACGACCTCGATGGTGTTGCCATCGTGGAGGCGAAACAAGAATTTTCGGGTGTCACGGCTCTTGGAGACCGCTTGGGACACTACGGAGAGAGTGCTCATCGTGCCCAGGGTTTCCAGGCGCGCCCTCAGGCCCTTGGGAAGCGTGGTGAGCCCTTCCGGCGATACGGTCAGGTCGTGATACATGCCTCGCCAGACCTGCTTCGCCCTGTAGCCTGGCTCTCCCCACGCGGCCATCGCGTCCTTGAGTTCGTCGAGCGTAAAATCGAGCAATGTTTTGTTTCTCATGGCATGAGTATAACCGAAGGAGAGTGGTAAGTCAACAGAAAGTGCGTGGAGGGATTCCGAAGGAAATCAAGGCCCGGAAACGCTCCTGGGGGTCCTCATACTCGATACAAGGCTTGTGCTGTGGCTTGCCAGGGGTTGACGAAAGACTCCAGAAAGGCAGGTTGATTCCTGGGGGCCCTTTGGGCCCCCAGGAATTACTTCGTTCTCCCCGTGGAGGGATTCCGAAGCAAATCGAAAGCACGAAATCGCTTCAGGGGCATTCTCGACGCTCCTGAAGCGATCCGCTACTTGCCGTTGGGGTTGATGTAGAGCGACAACGGTTTTGGGGATTCCTGGGAGCGCTACGGGCCCCCAGGAATTACTTCGCTCTCCCCCTCATGGGGGCATTTGCGGTGCCAAACTCCGCTATGCTATAATGTTTTGCTGGCTGGGATTGTCGCCTTGGTATTCCAGCGCTACCCCGGCACAATCAAAAACAGGAGGAAACGAGGAACGTGGCTCTGAGTAAAGAAGAAAAAGAAGCGATCATCAAGGAATACCACCTGCACGAGTACGACACCGGTTCGCCAGAGGTGCAGGTAGCACTGCTCACCAAGCGGATCAATGCGCTGGTGGAGCACTTGAACGTACACAAGCACGACGTGTCATCCAGGCGGGGACTGTTGAAGCTGGTTGGCCAGAGGCGCAGGCACCTGGCCTATCTGAGCAAGAAATACCCGAAGCGGTACAGGGAACTGATCGGGCATCTGGGGCTGAGAAAGTAAAGTCCGTGCGCATCTTCTCGAAATACGCAGCACACGCCTACAGTCCCAGATCCATCCAGTGAACTGAAAACATCCCCATTCACATGCGTGCCACGGACGGGGGCTTTCGGAGCAAATCGAAAGCACGAAATCGCTCCAGGGGCATTCTCGACGCTTCTGAAGCGATCCGCTACTTGCCGTTGGGGTTGATGTAGAGCGATAACGGTTCTGGGGATTTCTGGGGGCCCTACGGGCCCCCAGAAATTGCTTCGCTCTCCCGGACGGAGGCAACAGTAGTCAGTGGCAAGGAGAGTGAGGCAAAGTGATGACCTCACTCTCCATAATCACGCGGGGCACCCTCTGGCCCAAGGCAAAGGGTGAGGAATTGGAGGGTGACGCTCACCCTGGTGGGCGTTACCCTCCAGTCCCTTAACCTTTTGCAGGCCGGAGGAGGACCGAGTAGCGCTCGGCCGCGCCCCCAATTTTGCTTGAAAGACAAGGTTAGGGAAAATGCAAAAGTACAGTTTTTCGCGAGAAATCGCCGGCCAGAAATTCACCATTGAGACCGGCACATTGGCAATGCAGGCGGGCGGTGCAGTCACCGTCCAGGTAGGGGAAACCGTTGTCCTGGTAACAGCAACGGCCTCGCAAGCACCCAGGGAGGGAACGGATTTCTTCCCCCTCACCGTGGATTTCGAGGAGCGGCTCTACGCCGCAGGACGCATCCCAGGAAGTTTCTTCCGCCGAGAAGGACGCCCCAGCGAATCAGCAATCCTCCTCTGTCGATTGGTGGACAGGCCAATCCGACCCCTTTTCCCCAAAGGCTACCGGAACGATGTGCAGATCGTGATCACCGCGCTGTCTTCCGACGAGGAAAACCACCTGGACATCCCGGCTATCGTCGGGGCATCTACGGCGCTGATGATTTCCGACATTCCATTCACCAATCCAGTGGGGGCGATCCGCGTCGGCTATATCGACGGCGAGTTCGTCTTCAACCCCACTATCCCAGAGATGGAGCGAAGTCAGCTCGACCTGCGCCTGGCAGGCACCAGGGAAGCGATCTTGATGGTGGAAGCCGGAGCACAGGAAGTGCCCGAGGACATCGTCTTGGAAGCGATGAAGCGAGGACATGAAGCGATGCAGCCGCTGATCGAGCTCCAGGAGGAGATGCAGAAAGAAGTTGGCAGGGAAAAACGTGAATTCCAGCTATTCCTGCCGGGCCAGGAAGTGGAACAGGCAGTCGAGGGCTTCGCCAGAAGCAAGATTGACGATATCCTTGCCAAGGGGCTGGGCAAGCACGAGCGAAACGACGCCCTGGATGTTCTTCTCAAGGAGACAATCTCTCATTTCGAGGGAAAGTTCGATCCGAAAGACGTGAGCACCGTATTCCAAAGCGTGCTGAAGAAAGCCACCAGAAGCCGCATCCTGGAGCTTGGGCTTCGGCCAGACGGCCGCGGCACCAAGGACATCCGTCCTCTCAGCAGTCAGGTCGGCCTTCTGCCCCGGACCCACGGTTCCGGGCTTTTCACCAGGGGCGAGACCCAGGTCCTCTCAATCAGCACCCTGGGGATGCCGGGCGAAGCCCAGACCATGGACTCGTTGCAGGCGGAAGAAGCGACAAAGCGGTACATCCATCACTACAATTTTCCACCCTACTCCACTGGAGAAGCATACCCCATGCGCGGCCCAAAGCGCCGCGAGATCGGCCATGGGGCGCTGGCGGAGCGGGCACTGCTGCCGGTCATCCCGCCGGAGGATGACTTCCCGTACACCATCCGAGTTGTCTCGGAAGTGCTTTCTTCCAACGGCTCAACCTCCATGGCAAGTGTCTGTGGCAGCACCCTCTCGCTTATGGACGCTGGCGTGCCGATAAAAGCACCTGTCGGCGGAATCGCCATGGGCCTGATCACCGAGCCGGAGACAGGACGCTACCGGGTACTGACCGACATCCAGGGAATGGAGGACGCCCTGGGCGACATGGACTTCAAAGTCGCCGGGACGCTGAAAGGAATCACGGCACTTCAGATGGACATCAAGATCGCAGGGCTGAACTACGACATCCTGGGAGAAGCGCTGGCACAGGCGCGCGAAGCCAGGGAGTTCATCCTGGATCACATAAAAGGCACCATCGCTGGACCAAGGCCCCAGCTTTCGCCTAATGCCCCAAGGATCATGACCATCCACATCTCGCCGGAAAAAATCGGAAAGATCATCGGCCCCGGCGGCAAGACCATCCGTGGTATCCAGGAGCAGCGTAATGTCAAGATCGACATCGACGAGGATGGTTCGGTTTACATCGCCTCCGAACGTGGCGGCGACGCCGAGAGCGCCATCGCCGATATCGAGAAACTGACAGAGGAAGTGGAAATCGGCAAAATCTACACTGGCAGAGTGGTACGCACTACGGATTTCGGTGCTTTCGTCGAGATTCTGCCGGGAGTCGATGGACTGGTCCACATCTCTCAACTTGCGGACTATCGGGTGCCGAGCGTCGAGGATGTCGTCCAGGTTGGCGATGAGGTCATGGTGATGGTAATTGACGTGGACAAAGAAAGCGGCAAGATCAAGCTCTCACGCCAGGCGGTTCTGGAAGGCTGGACGCCGGAAGAAGCCAGGGCGAAGGATAGATCATCCCGTAACAGGAGCAGGCCACAATCTGGTGGCAATAGAAGTCGTTCGGGCGACAACCGACGACGTGACAGCCGTCCTCCGAGACGAAGAAGGTAACGCCGATGGCCGACCGGCGCGACAATGGAGCGAAAACAACGCCCCCTGCGGAAGCGGAGGGCGTTGGCGCTGCTGGTCGTGGGAACCTGACGCTGCTTCTGGCGAGCTTCTTCATCCTGATTCTGCTGTTCTACCCTCTCCTGAAGTGGCTGGTGAACCAATGGCTTACCAATGATTACTACAGCCACGGCCCGCTGGTAGTGCTGGTGTCTGGCTTCCTGGCGTGGCGGAGAAAAAATCGCATCCATCGCACTCCCGGAAACAACGGCATTGTGCTCCTGGGGACAGGATTACTTCTATACCTGGGTGCTTTCTGGCAAAAGGCATACTATCTGAGCGCTTTCGGAATGATCATCTTCCTGGCAGGGCTGGTATGGTTCCTGCTGGGCAGGGATGCTCTGCAGACACTTGCTTTCCCAATCGCCTTCCTGGCACTGATGGTACCCCTGCCGTTTGTGGAAGATGCCAGCTTCCCGCTTCAGCAGTTCACCGGAAGGAGCGCGTCGATCATCGCCAGAGCTGTCGGCATAAATGTCAAGGTAAACGGGGCGCAGGTGACGCTTCCGAAAGCGCAACTGGTGGTAGGGGCACAGTGCAGCGGGTTGCGATCCGTCGTCTCCATGATCACCCTGGCGACTATCTTCGCTTACGTGCTTCGGGGAAATTGGTGGTGCAGAGCGGTCTTGCTGGCGTCGGCGATTCCAGTTGCAATCCTGGGGAATATCTTCCGCGTCGCGAGCCTCTTGATCGTAGCGGACACCTGGGGCGCGAGAGCGGGGTTTCACTACTACCATAACTACTCGAGCCCGGTTTTCTTCCTTTCCGCGCTTCTACTCTTGCTAAGCCTGAGCTGGGTGATGAAATGTCGCGAGATACGAAACGATATCTGATACTCCTGATAATACTGGCAGCCGCGGCAGCAGTGCTCCTGGGCATGGCCTACCGGGAGCACCTTCAGGTCAATGCCTGGAAAAAGAGCGGCTACCAGTTCGTCACGGACATAGACAACTGGCGGAAAACGGACAGGGAGCGCCTGCTCCGCTCGCCTTACGACTTCCGCCTGGGGTTCCTCCATACCGTCCCGCTGGAAGTGGACGGATGGAGAGGGCGGGACGTGCCCCAGACCAACCGGGAGGTGTTCATCCTCCTGCAACCGGACGAGTACGTCTTCCGTCGGTATTGCAATGACACCGAGTGCGTATGGCTCAGCCTCATCGGAAGCCATCAGGCGAAGAGCTTCCATCCGCCGGACATCTGTTACAAGGCAGATGGATGGGGTGTATCCGTTGGGTCAGAACCGGTGAATCTGAAAGCCGGCAAGATCAGGGCGATGAAAGTGGTGGCAAAGCGCGGGGGAAACGTCCACGTGATCCTTTACTTCTACATCTGGCCCGACCCCAGCCGCGATCCACAAAAAGGAACCGTGCTTTTCAAGGTCACAGCGTCGGGCGGCAAGGATATGAACGGTGCGCTGGAAGCGGACAAAGAGTTCATCCGCGAATTCTTTACCGCAGCGAGGAAACCATAGAGACGCTGCCACCCCAACGCCCGTGAGATTATCTCTCGTTTCGGGTTACCCCCCACGTTCCCCATCGGAAGCCCCAAGCCGTATCCCAGAATTGGAAGTGCTGTTATGGATCTCTGGGCTTGGACAAAAGCTGCAAAATCGTCTATACTTAGCCAGTCGAGCCGGCCAGAGATATAGGCTGGCACGTTTTCAATAAGGGACTTGCGCAACAGAATGGTTCAACCGGCAGCAAGGCCGTTCAGGCGTATGGCAAGCCGTAGGCCTGCCTTACGCTCCCACATCCGGCAAACGGACGGCGCTCCAGTCCCTCACCTTGTACGGCAGAAGCGCTCTCAGCAACCGCCACGGTTATCGGGGGTGGCGCCGTTCAACTGATGTGTTGGAAATATTAATGGAGGCTTGCGATAATGATCCCGAAGGATTTTCCCGGCAAGGGCAAGGTCGCGGTGCTCAAGACCACGCCAGAGACGGTGTTGGACGACTACCGGCGGCTGATGCATATGGCAGGCTATCAGGAGGCACTGCCAAAAGACAAGGACACCATCCTCAAGATCAACATCTCCTGGCAGACTTGGTATCCGGCATGCTCCACCACGCCCTGGCAACTGGAGGGAGTCATCCGAACGCTGCAGGAGGATGGCTACGAGAACCTGATCGGCGCCCACAACAGAACTGTGGTGGTGGACGCCTACGTGGGAGAGAAGAACAACAAGCACAAATACGTGGTGGACAAATACGGGGTCAAGAATGTCCACCTGTACGAACCGGAGATCGAGTGGGTCCGCTACCATCCAAAAGCGGAGATGCTGGTGCTGGACAAAGTCTACCCCGACGGCATCCTGCTGCCGAAATTCCTCTTCGACCGGAACATC
Source organism: Anaerolineae bacterium (assembly GCA_015486235.1). Lineage (GTDB taxonomy): Bacteria > Chloroflexota > Anaerolineae > S016-19 > S016-19 > S016-19. The sequence goes on along the minus strand of WFSD01000148.1, from coordinate 7,824 downwards.
ATCCAGTTGCCTACGGTCAAGACCCACGTTTTCACCACAATCACCGGGGCGATGAAGAACGCTTTCGGCGGCTTGCTGAACGAGAAGCGCCACTGGACCCACGCCGTGATCCACGAGACGGTGGTGGACTTGCTGGCAATCCAGCAGGAGATCCACACCGGGCTTTTCGCCGTGATGGACGGGACTTTCGCTGGAGACGGTCCCGGCCCCAGGGCGATGCACTGGCACGAGAAAGACATCATCCTGGCATCGGCAGACCAGGTAGCGATAGACGCCATTTCTGCAAAAATCCAGGGATTCGACCCGATGGAATTGCCATTCATCCGCATCGCCCACGAGCGCGGGTTGGGGATAGGCGATCCGAAGGATATCGAGATCGTCGGCTACGACATCTCGGCGGAGGATTGGGGATTCATCCAGGAGGACACGTTCGCCAGCAAGGGACAAAAAATGATCTACCACGGCCCGCTGAAGCCTTTCGAGAAACTGCTCCTGCGCAGCCCTATTGTCCCATGGTCGTACTTCGCATCCAATTTCTATCACAACGTCTATTGGTACCCGTTCGTAGGGCGGAAACGGGTCGAGGCAGCACTCCAGACCAAGTGGGGCGAGCTTTTCCGGGAGTACGGCGACGGCACCGTGGTGATGCCGGGTCTCGAACCCAAAACCACTCTGACCGCGCTGGGAATCGTAGGCGGATTGGGCCTGCTGGCAGGAGCGATCCTGATGGGCAGGAACCACAAGGACTGAGACAGGGCGGAGGCTTGCCATGTGGAAAGTTGATCTGCACGTCCATACGAAATATTCCAAGGATTCCATTGCCGAACCGAAGGGGATGATAGCTGCGGCCAAAGCCGCGGGGATGGACAAGATAGCCATCACCGAACACAACAATATCGAGGGAGCGCTGGCGGCAAAAGAGATAGACCCTGATTTCGTCATCGTGGGCGAGGAAATAATGACCACTGACGGTGAGATCATCGCCTATTTCGTGCAGGAGACCGTGCCGCCCGGGCTGCCGCCGAAAGAAGCGATAGCACGCCTGCGCGAGCAAGGGGCGATCATCAGCATCCCTCACCCACTGGACAGCGTTAGACGGTCAGCCATGCGGCTGAACAACGCCCTGCGGATAATCTACGAGATTGATGCCATCGAGGTCTTCAACTCTCGTGTACTCCCGTTGTACAGCATCAACAATCACGAGGCGGATTGGCTTGCATCCAGGTACGACAAGCTCCGCACCGCCGGCAGCGATGCCCATACGCCCGGAGAGGTGGGGCACGCGTACGTGGAGATGCCGCCATTCTCCACGCCGGATGAATTCAAGGAGAGCCTGGCCCAGGGGAAAGTGTTCGGACGGTACAGTTCCCCACTGGTGCATTTTGCCAGCGCCTATGCGAAATTAGCCAAGCGGATGCACAGGCAAGGCCTGCTGCTCGAAGCCCGACAGAAACAAGATGCTGATGAGAGAGAAAATAGCCGGGGGCTGTCAGCTAACCGCTGACCGGCCAACAGCTTTCATTGCATGCTTCCGGTCCCCGGGCGCACTCCACAAAGACCATATCGACCCTGCAAACAGTGGATTGGTCTCTGATTCATTTGGGTTAGAGTGCCGAAAAGAACTACCCCGGAGGTCACACTTTGTTCCTGGCCATACTGTTCATCATCGCCGTAACCTGGTTCTACACATGGCTCCTGTGGCAGGCAGACCGCTACGAGCGGGAGCCACGCAAGCTGTTGCTGGCAGCGTTCTTCTGGGGAGCAGTTCCGGCGATCATCCTATCGCTCATCCTGGAAGAGATATTCTCCGTGCCCATGTCGAACTGGGTCGGCACCGAATTCAGCAATCTGGCGCTGGCCTCTGGCGTGGCACCAGTGGTGGAGGAAAGCATCAAAGGGCTGGCACTCCTGGGACTGTACCACTGGGCCTACTGGGAGTTCGACGATGTGCTGGATGGCATTGTGTATGGCGGCACTGTCGGGTTTGGGTTCGCCATGATGGAGACGATCTTCTACGTCGCGGGAAGCCCCAATCCCGTCCTGGTGCTGTTCCTGCGCACCGCCATTTTCGGCCTCAGCCACGCGTTCTTCACAGGGGTCACAGGGGCATTCCTTGGCCTGGCAAGAGAAAGCAAACAACCGTGGAAAAGGCTGGGGTTCCCGCTGTCAGGATGGTTGCTGGCGGTGAGTTTCCACGCAGTCCATAACCTGGGGGCTTCCGTCACTGGCATAACACCCGCGGGCATCCTTCTGTCGATCTTCAGCGATTGGACAGGAATCTTCTGGCTCCTCGTGGCCATTCTGCTGGCGCGCCAGCAAGAGAGACGCTGGATCGCCGGTTTTCTGAAAGACGAAGTCGGCGGGGTGCTGAGCCAGGAAGACTACACCATGATTGCATCCCTGGGATCGGGGCTCCGCCTGTGGCTAAAATCGGGGCCTAAGAAGGACTACAAGCTCAAGAAAAAGCTGTACGACCTCTCGGTAGAACTGGCTTTCAAAAAAGCTGAGTTGCAAGAGGATATTTCAATGGAACAGGACAATGCATTGCAAAAACAAATAAGCGATTTGCGAATGCAAATGGCAAAAATAAGGACCAAGCTCGAAGGAGACATAGCGGATGCAGATCGGCCTTAGCAGCGCAACCATCCCAACTTCGGGGTTGGCAAACGACATCCGTCTTGCCGGCGAGGCAGGCTTCGACGCTCTGGAGCTGCTGGACGACAAGCTGATCGTGGCCCTCAAAGGGGGCAGCCTGAACTTCCTGAAAAAGCTGATGAAGAAACATGGCGTCACGCCTCTCTCCATAGGCTTGCTGGAGGACATCCTGACCCAAGACAAGGAAAAGCAGGCCACGCTGGAATCCCAGTGCTATGCCATGGCATCCGCAGCGGCAAAGCTGGGCGCTCCGTGGATCGTAGCGTCCGTTGGTCGGATGCCGGAGGGTATGTCTCAGGACGAGGCACGTCCCCGATTAGTGGAACTGCTCCGGTTCTACGCCGAGATAGCGCCGATGTTCGGGAAAGTGGGGCTGGCTTTCGAGTTCACCGGATACCCCGATTCCCCTGTGCAGACCCTGGGACAGGCCCGAGAACTGCGGGCAGAGGTAGGTGCCGAGAACACTACCATTGTGTTGGACACTTTCCACTTCCATTTAGGCAGATCGTCCCTGGACGAAATCAAGACAATGCCGCCAGAGGAGATCGCTTTCGTGCAACTGGCCGACGCATCCCCCGATGCCTCGAGCGAAGGAGACAAGCTCCTTCCAGGGGAAGGAATCGTCGGGCTGGCGGAACTCGTGAACGCCCTGAGAGATATAGGGTACGATGGAGCGTATAGCGTGGAAGTCGCCGGAGAGAAATATCAGGGCGTGGAACCGGCTCAGATGGCAGCAGAAGCGCTGAGAGCTGCCAGGGAAATCCTGCAACTGGAGGGATGAGGCTTCCATGAGCAAAGCAATCTGGGTACGCCCCGGCCTGCGCCTGCCAGAAGATCTGGACACCGTCGTCTTCGACATGGACGGCGTCCTCTGGGATGGGCAGGTCTCGTGTAGTTACTCGGTCGTGGACACGGTGGACTACCTGCTCCGGCACGAGTACGGCCTGACGGATTTCCGTCCGGTAACGCTGGAGGAACAGGCAGCATTCAAGCGGGCCGGAGGGTTCAACGACGACTGGGATCTGAGCTGGGCACTGACTATAACCAGGTTAGCGGCGGCTAGAGGACATTGGGGAGGGAAAGTCCCAACTCCTGAAGTGCTGGCGGCAGAAAGCCGCGGGGAAGGCGTTGCCTGGGCGGAAAAGCTCGTCCCCGAGAGAGATCGGCCGTCCCATGACCTGGCGCGTGAGGTGTTCAACGAGTTCTACTGGGGAGCGGAACGATACCGGGAGGTTTTCGGGAAACCCGCATCCCACGTGACCGCCCCCGGCTACATCCGGATGGAACGCCCCCTGGTGAGCCGCGACTTCTTCGATCGCCTTCGGGAGAGCGGCATACGGCGCGTTGGGATCGCGACGGGGAGGCATAGCCACGAGATGGCAGAGCCAGCCAGAGAGCTCAGGCTGGCCGAAATCGTCCCGGAAAGCGCCATCATCACCTCGGACGAGGTACAGAAGCCCGACCCGGCAATGCTACAACGGGCTATGAACGCCCTGGGAGGCAGGGCAGGACTTTTCGTCGGGGACACCAAGGACGATCTGGAAATGGTGCTCCGCTGGCGAAAGAGCGACCCCGGCGATTGTATTCCGTTCTGGGCCGTGATGGTCGCTCCTGAGCCAACGGAGCAGGAATTCTACAAAGGAGACGGTGCGGACATCTTGATTGGCACGGCGGATGTCCTGCCGGAAGTCATACAGGAACTGCGTGCCAATCATGCGGCTGGAACAGCCAAAACAACTGAAGAGAGGAACAGATGAAATCCCTGGCAGCACCATTAGAAGTTACCTGTCCACAATGCGGAAAGAAATTCACCACCAGTTACCCCCTATACCTGGACGTGGAAAGCGACCCCAATACAAAAACGCTCATACTATCGAGCTCCATTACTATAATCCGGTGCCCCTACTGCGGCGCTAAGATAAAAGCAAACCTACCTTTCGTGTATCACGACAGAGAAAAAGAACTCTTGATCGACTACGTGCCGGAGGCGTTGATCTCCCAGAAAAATGAATTGGACCACTTTTTCGGAGAAACGACCCGGATGCTTATGGATTCACTCCCACCTTCCCAACGTAAGGGATACCTCCTCCGTCCCAAAGAAGTCTTCTCCTTGGAAAGTCTCAGAAGAGAAATCCTCCATGCCGACGGCGTAAGCGACGAAGAAATAGAAGAGCAGAAGGAAGATGCCAGGATAATGGAAGAGCTCTTCGACGCGAGAGGAAACGAGGAAAAAGTACGGGAAACGGTCGAGAAGAACGAAGAGCGGCTCACCCCGGAGTTCATGAGGCTGTTCGAAATCCTTCTCCTTACCACCCAGGAGAACGCTAAAAAGAACGAGATATCCGAGGAGGGAAGAAAGGACCTGGAATCTTTCCAGGCAGTCCACCAGTGGATCCTGGACAACACAGAAATCGGCAAAGTTATAAAGGAAAAAGACCAGGCTTTCGAGGATATTTCTGCTACAGACGACTACTCGGAAATGGCCGAGGCCGTGGATAGGATACCCGTAGAATTCATGGATATGCTGGCAGTTATTTTGTTCCAAAAACTCACAGATGATGAGTTCGAGGAGTTCACGGCGGCTTTTGCCAAACGAATAGTGGAAACAGACAAAAAAGACCCTGCCAAAGCCGAGCTCCTCAGGAAGAAGAGAAACGCCCTGCTAGGGGCTTTCAGGCAATTCGAGGAGGATACGAGAAAGGACCTTCGGGCAGGTGTAGAGCTGCTGGACGAGATCATGAGCGCTCCAGACACCGAGAGGGCCATCATGCAGCACGCAAGTGAAATAGATGAGCGCTTCATAGAAGCATGGGATCAGGCCATAGGCCACGCGATTGCATCTCGCAACAAGAAGGCTTACGACAAACTCATTCAGATCAAGGAGACCTATGCGAATGTCACGGAGGAAAGCGTACCCCCATACATGCTTCTGCTCTATCGCCTGGCAGACGCTTCCTACCCTGAGGGAGTCCAGCGCGCTCTGGAAGAAAATAAAGACGACATCACGCCACAGTTTTTTGAGATGCTCAAAAAACTGCGTGAAGAGGCAAAGGATGAAGAGAAGAAAAAATTCTGGGGCGATGTTTACGCTATGGCAGCGTTGATGGCCTGAACGCGTCCAATGAGCAAAGTTTGCTTCGTATTTCTGGACGGTGTGGGACTGGGAAGTCCCGGGCCGCAGAATCCCCTCTCCGACCCAGACAATGTGCCTTTCCTCAGCCAACTCCTGGACAGTGCGCCTGTGACGGGACTCCAGGTGGAGCAACCCGGGCTTCTGTTCAGGCCAATCGACGCGTGCCTTGGGGTAAGCGGCTTGCCGCAGAGTGCCACCGGCCAGACCGCTTTGTTCACCGGCGTCAATGCACCTGCTGTCCTTGGACATCACATGTCCACGCATCCAGGGCCAACTCTGCGGGCGATCATAGCCGAGAAAAGCGTGCTGAAACAGGCCAGAGACGCAGGATTCCGCCCGCTGTTTGCCAACGCTTTCACGAAAGGGTACTGGGAGGAAATCACTCAGGGAGGCAGAGGACACTCGGCAAGCACCCTCTCTGCAATGGCAGCGGAACTGAACCTTCTAACCACAGAAGACCTGGCACGCGGGCGTGCGGTGTACTGGGATATAACCCACGAGGTCGGGCCTGCACTCCTGGGCCGGGAGGTGCCGCCCCCTATTCCGCCGGAACAAGCAGGTAAGAACCTGGCCGGACTGCTTGTCGACTTCGACCTGGTGCTCTTCGAATCGTTCCTGACGGACCTGGCGGGCCACGGCAGGCTTCCGATACCGCCATCTCAGGTGGTGCGGACGGTCGATCGATTCCTGGAAGGGTTACTGGGGTCACTACAGAGAGACGCTACCCTCGTCCTCAGCAGCGACCACGGAAATTTGGAAGACACAAGCATCAAGACTCACACACGGAATCCAGTGCCGCTGCTGGTAGTCGGGCCGGGATGGGCCTGTTTCAAGGATGCCACGGCAATCACCGATGTGACGCCAGGCATCATGGCCGTGCTGCAAGACCGGTGCTGAGATGTGGTCAACCGCATTCTACCTGGCGGACGCCAGTCCACCTACAGCCCGGCGAGACGGGTAGGGCTGCGACAACAATTTGCCAGGGCTCAACCAGCCCGCTTTGCAAACCACGTAAACTGCCTTTTGGAGCAGATCATGTTCAGACAATTGATTGGATGGCTCTTGATAGCCGTAGGCGTGCTTAGCCTGGTGGAAGGCGTTTTCCGATGGCCTGTGCACAGACTGGTGCACAAGTCGCTTCCCCCAGAATCGAAATACGAAGACGTGGAACGGTTGCACAGGATTGGCACAGCTTTAGTCGGCATCACTTTCCTGTTGATTGGCTATTCGATAGCTCACAACATAAGCATAGCTTTTCTCATCCTGGAAGTGGCACTCGGCCTTCTAGCAACGTTCTTCGAAATGAGGTCCATGAAACTGTACAGGAAAAAACTTCCGTGAGCGACCGAAGACTGGAGGTTGACCGATGCGTCTTCTCGTCATAGCTCCCCACGGCGGAGAACAGCTGCCAGAATTTATCTCGCCAAGGGTGGATTACCTGGCATGGATTGGGAGCGCCATACCTGAACCATACCCGCCCGGCCTGGTATTCCAGCGCTGGCATGATTCTATGCGAGCGTCGGATTTGGTCGCATCCCACAAGCCTGACAAGGCGCTTGTCCTGGCATGGCACAACAAGTCTGCCATGAAGAAAGCCCTCTCCGAACTGACGAATGAGAAAGTCCCTGTGCTGGTCATCGAAAGCGCTGTTGCACGTCTGCCTGAGGATGTGGATGTTCCACGGATCGATGTCCGCTGCCTGCCGTCGCCCTCTGGGGACGATCCCCTTTCCAGAGCGATGTCATCGTCGAAAGTGGCGCTCCCGGAATCCGCAGCCGGGATATCCGTGGCGTGTCCCTCTCCGGATGTGGTCGCTGACGGCGTGTTGAATGCCCTGGTCGGATCGGACGTAACCTCCCCGCTACCTGCGAGCAATCCTCTCTCGCTTTCGGAGTTGCTGCAAAAAGCCGGGGTCCAGGTCATGATTGTGCCCGACAGCCTACCATCCCCTGTAGCCAAGGCAATAGCGAAGATATCCGGGGCGGCCTACTGGCCTCTCAAACAATGGGAAGCATACAGGTACACACCCGAGGTAG
>WFSD01000147.1 GCA_015486235.1 Anaerolineae bacterium | reverse complement strand
CTTGCGTATCCGTTTGCCCAGCCGGGCAAAAACATAAGGTGGGAGATTCCTGAGACGGTCTGCAGGTTGCATATCTGCCTCCTGTAAATTGAATATCGACTCTCTGAGCCACGCCAATGATAAAACATCTCACGGATTTTTGCACGAATTGGGGAATACCGGGAGTTCGGTATTGGCCGATGCTCGGATGGGATTTACGAGTCTCCCGGGACCCAGGATTTACCTCGAGTTCCCGATGTTTTGCGATTGACAACGGCATGGCAGTGTGGTAAATTTTGATGTGATGGAAGAGTCAAGGATTCCCGGCTGAACGACGAGGGAGCGTCTCTTGACGTCGCCGAAAGGGCAAGTCTCGCGAAAAAGGCGAATCTCTCAGGCAGAGGGATCGCGCCGGTGCGGCGCTCTGGGAATCATCGTTGATGTCCCACACCGATGGGGAAAACCTCCAAAGGGAGAAAAATTCTCAGGTAGGAAGACAGAGAAAAGGGAGCGGATCAGAAGGTGTATCTGTTCCCTTTTCTTGTTTGGCATCAGCGAATCGGCGACACTTTCCAAAAGTGGCCCGTTTCGCCCATCTGCTGATGCGGATTGATGGTCTGCTCTGCAGGGCTGGCGGGCTCTCCGCCATCGTCCTTTCTCTGTGGCCCTGCGTATCCACGTTGGAGAGGCAGCGTAGTGCTGCTTGAGTTTACATAAAAAAGCACAAGGAGGTGTGCAGATGAGAGAGTATGTGGTTCACGAGGTCATCAGGCGGACGCTCATCACCGACGCCGACCAGGAAGTCGTCTCCGGCAAAACCAGGCTCACTTACGCTCAGCTCTACGGTCGGGTGCTGCGGCTTGCCAACAGCCTGAAAGAGCTCGGCATCGGCAAAGGCACTGTGGTGGGTGTGCTCGATGTGAACACCCACAGGTTTTTCGAGCTGCACTACGCCCTTTCGATGCTGGGAGCAGTGCTTCACACCATCAATTTCCGTCTCCCTCCGGAGCACCTGGTCTACAGCATGATCCACGCGGGGGATGAATGGATCTTTGTCTCCGACACGTTCATGAAAGCTGCTGCTCCCCTCACCGGTAAATTCCCGAAATGGGTGATCATGAGCGACGACCCAGACTATCCGCTGCCAGAAGTAGAGCAGGCATACCGGTACGAAGAGCTCGTGGCGGGCGGGGATGAGAAGGAGCTTCCCGAGGCGGATCAGATTCACGATTCGGACATTTTCTCGATTTTCTACACCACCGGCACCACAGGCAAGCCGAAAGGCATCCGATACGCCCACAGGGAGATCCTGCTGGGGGCGTTGCAGCTGTTCCACCATCTGGCGCTCCACTCGTCCGGAGCCCATGCCGGAGCCGAGGATGTGATCATGCCGTTGATTCCCTTCTTCCACATCCACGCGTGGGGCGTGGCGTTCTTCCCGGCATACACCGGGGCAAAGCTGGTGCTCCCAGGAGCCGCCGACCCGGCAACCCAGGTGAAACTCATCAAAGAAGAAGGTGTGACATGGATGAACATGGTGCCGACCCAGCTTCACATGCTGCTGGATCAGCCAGGTTTCAGCAATGTGAAAGTCCTGACTGGCGGCAGCCCCCTCACCTCCGGCTTGGCGAAGCGGGCTGCGGAGCGTGGCGTCAAATTCAGTCTGATCTACGGCGGCTCCGACCAGCTCGGCACGTCGATCTCCGTGGCGCCCAGGGGCGTGGACCCGAACAGCGAGGAGGCGCTGGAGTGGCTCCGGGCCGGAATGAAGCTCCTCCCGATGGTGGAGGTCTCGATCCGGGACGAAGAGGGCAACGAAGTGCCCCATGACGGCAAGACCATAGGCTCGGTCTGGACCAGGAGCCCATGGTTACCCGAGGGGTACTACAAAGAGCCGGACCTGACCAGGGAGAGCTATGTGGATGGATGGTTCAGGACCGGCGACCTGGGATTCTTCTATCCAAACGGCATGCTTTACGTGGCAGGTCGGCAGGGGTACGCGGTCAAGAGCGGCGGTGAATGGATCCCCACCGGGATGCTGGAGGCAGTTCTCTCCGAGCATCCGATGGTGGAACTGGTGGCAGTCATCCCAATGCCGAATGAGCGGTGGGGCCAGCGGCCCATGGCGGTGATCAAGCCGAAGGGCGACGTGACGGAGGACGACCTGCGGCAGTTCATGTTGGGGAAGATCTCCGAGGGCAAGATCGCCAAGTTCTGGATACCGGACAAGTTCGTGTTCGTGGAGGATATCCCGCTCACCAGCGCGGGGAAACTGAACAAAGCCGAGCTGCAGAAGCGATATTTGTAAGGGACCCGCCGATTGGCGGGAGGGCTGAATGTTGCCTTGCTGTTACTACCCAGCTTTCCCAGCATGTAGAACGCTGATGACGCTGATAGGCGCTGAATCTCGCCGATCTTTTCTGGTTTGTTTGCTTCATCACTCTTGTCCGAACATCAGGGGCTTTCGAAGCAAATCGAAAGCACGAAATCGCTTCAGGGGCATTCTCGACGCTTCTGAAGCAACCTGCCACTCGCCGTTGGGGTTGATGAAAAGCAACAACGGTCCTGGGGAATCCTGGGGGCCCTACGGGTCCAGGATTTGCTTCGCTCTCCCAAGTCCAGTTGCTATTGACATCGAAGAAATGGTGTGATAAACTTTAAGAGCATTAAAAATTGAGAACGTCCGGCTGAACGGTGCGGGAGAGGGCGCATTCAGCGTCGCCGAAGGGGCAAGCCTCTCGCAGAGGCGAATCTCTCAGGCAAAAGGACCGCATCGGGACGGAGCTCTGGAAAGACGGGGGTCATCGTTGATGTCCCGCACCGATGGGGAAACCTCCAAAGGGAGGAAAACTCTCAGGTGGGAAGACAGAGAAAAGGGAGCGGATCAGAAGGTGTATCTGTTCCCTTTTCTTGTTTGGAATCGGCGAATCGGCGTATCATCGCGATGATTCGTTTTTTCGCTGATTCGTACAAGAGGTTAATCGTGTGTTTTTCGGTTTCGGCGGAAGAATTGAACTACATTCAACAAAGGAGGTAGCCATATGTCACGAACCAGATTGTACGAGACCCACCTTAGTATGGGTGCCCGGATTACGGAGTTCGGCGGATGGGAGATGCCAGTGCAGTACCCTACCGGCCCATTGGAGGAGCACCGAGCCGTCCGTGAAGCAGCGGGATTGTTCGATATCGCTCACATGGGGCGTGTGAGGGTATCAGGACCGGATGCTCTGGCATACCTGCAGCACATGGTAACCTGGGATATCTCTCGTCTGTGTGTAGGAGAGTCCAGTTATGCCTTGCTTTGCTACGACGACGGGGGATTCGTGGATGATACTTTCGTCTATCGGTATCCTGATTACTACCTGGTTGTGGTCAACGCTCCCAACATAGAGAAGGATGTCAAATGGTTCCAGTTGCACACACCAGGCTACAATGTCCTTGTCGAAAATATCTCCGATGAAATGTACATGCTTGCCCTGCAAGGCCCCAAGGCTCAGGAAATACTCCAGAAGCTGACGGATTACGACTTGGAGAAGATCGGGTTCCACCAGTGCGCCCAGATAGAAGTCGCCAGCATACCTTCTTTGGTGTCGCGGACTGGCTACACTGGCGAGGATGGCTTTGAGATAATTTTCTCCAGCGAAAAAGCATTGGAGATGTGGGAAACCATCCTGAAGACGGGGAAGCCCTTCGGGCTGTTACCAGCCGGGCTTGCTGCAAGGGATTCCACCAGGTTTGAGGCCTGTTTGGCGCTTTATGGGCAGGAAATCCACTCTGAGGTAGACCCCATCAGTGCTCGTTTGGGTTATTTCGTCCGATTCGAGAAAGGCGACTTCATCGGGCGGGATGCGATCCTCAAGGTAAAGTTGGAAGGACCCAAGAAAAAGCTGGTGGGCTTCGAGATGGTAGACAGAGGTGTGCCACGCCACGAGTACGAGGTCGCTGATGCCGACGGTAACATCATCGGCGAGGTAACTACTGGACTGTTTGCCCCAACGTTGAAGAAATTCCTCGGGATGGCTTATGTCCCCACACCGTTTGCGAAACTCGGAACAGAGATATACATCATGATCCGGGGCAAGGCTCACAAGGCTAAAGTGGTGAAGCGACCGTTCTACAAACCGCGGTACAAGAGATAGTCGGTAGCCGCTAGCCGATGGCTTTTGCTGACGGCTAACGGCCAACGGCTGACGGCTCCCAAAAACAGCATAACCGATCATACTTAAGGAGGTCAATTATGGGGTACAAGTTCGACAAAAACGCGAGGTACACTAAGACCCACGAGTGGGTTCGGGTCGATGGAGGCGTTGCGGTGATGGGCGTCAGCGATTACGCTCAGGATTCCCTTTCCGATGTGGTGTACGTCGACTTCCCCGCCGTGGGCGATCACTTCAACCAGGGCGATGTCATTGCCACGGTGGAATCGGTGAAAGCAGCAGAAGATGTTTATGCACCTCTCAGTGGCGAGGTGACAGAGCTGAATGAGGCTTTGAATGACAATCCGGAGTGGGTGAATGAGGACCCATTCGGCAAGGGATGGTTCCTCAAACTCAAGCCGGGCGATCTCTCCGAACTCAATAACTTGATGGATGCCGCCGCTTACGAGGCATTCGTCGCTGAGGAGGCGGAGAAAGGAGGGCACTAAAATGCGAGTGCCATATATTCCACACACCGACGCCGAACGGGAGGAGATGCTCCGAACCATCGGCGTCGGGAAAATAGAGGACCTGTTCCAGGTCGTCCCGGAGGGAAAGCGGTTCCCGAAACTGAACCTCCCCTCCGGCCTCTCGGAGTTGGAGGTACTGGCCGAGCTCACGGAAATGAGCGAAGCTAACGCCGACGCTCCGCATTATCCTATCTTCTTGGGTGCGGGAGCCTACTACCGCTACATCCCCGCGGTGGTGGACATGGTCATCAGCCGGTCGGAGTTCTACACGGCATACACGCCATACCAGCCGGAGATCTCCCAGGGCTGGCTCCAGGCAATGTTCGAGTATGAGAGCCTCATATGCGACCTGACTGGCATGGAAGTTGCCAACATCTCTCACTACGACGGGGCGACGGCGCTGGCAGAAGCTGTGATCATGGCTTTGAACGTCGCCAGATACCGGCGGAAAAAAATCGTGATCTCCCCAACGGTGAACCCTCAGTACAGGGCCGTCGCACGCACGTACATGCAGGGGACAGAGGGAGTGGAGTTCGTCGGCGATGATGCTCCAGAGTTCGATCCAGAAACGCTGAAATCGCTGCTGGACAAGAACACCGCCGCGCTGATAGTGCAGAATCCCGACTTCCTGGGCGAGGTATTCTCGCCGAAAGAGATGCAGGCACTGGCCGATGCAGCCCATGCAGTCGGGGCGCTTTTCGTGGTCGCCGTGGAACCGATAAGCCTTGGCTTGCTGAAGCCTCCTGGCGAGTACGGAGCGGACATCGTAACTGCCGAAGGCCAGCAACTGGGGAATCCGATGGGGTTTGGTGGGCCGTACCTGGGTGTTTTTGCATTCCGAAAGAAATACGCACACAAAAGCTCCGGTCGAATTGTGGGACAGACAGTCGATGCCGAGGGGCGACGTGGTTTTGTCATGACGCTGACTGCACGTGAGCAACACATCCGTCGCGAGAGGGCCTCGTCCAACATCTGCACCAACCATGCGCTGAATGCATTGGCGGCCGCGGTCTACCTGGCCACCATGGGGAAACAGGGGATGAGGCAGGTGGCAGAGCTTTCGTACCACAAGGCCCATGAGCTAGCCAGGGCAATCGGCGAACTGGATGGCTACAGTGTGGTTAACAAGCGGCCGTTCTTCAATGAGTTCGTGGTGAAAGTGCCTGGCGGCGATGTGGCGGATCTCAATCGGTTCCTCATGGAGGAGTACGACATCATCGGCGGGTACGACTTGGGTAAGGACTACGACAACTTGAAAGGGCACGTGCTCCTCTGCACCACGGAAATGAACACTGCGGACGATATAGAGGAACTTGTGGATGCGCTGGAGGATTACGCGAGTGAGGAGGTGGCGGAATGAAAGAGTGGATATGGAAGAAGAAGGAAGAGCCGCTCCTCTACGAGATGAGTGTTCCCGGCAGGACGGCTTACACTTTGCCGGAGCTGGATGTGGAACCGTCGGAGATGCTGGGTTCCGAGTACTTGCGGGATGACCTGCCGTTACCGGAGCTTTCGGAGGTGGACGTAGTACGGCATTACGTGCATCTCTCTCAGCTCAACTACGGCGTTGACCTGGGTATCTATCCACTGGGCTCCTGTACCATGAAGTACAACCCCAAAGTGAATGAGGTGGCTTCGAGGCTGCCTGGGTTTACGGAGATCCACCCGTTGCAGGATCCTGAGACAGTGCAGGGTGCGATGGAGCTGATGTACTACCTCCAGAGGTACCTGGCAGAGATCACGGGGTTCGACGCGGCAACGCTTCAGCCTTCCGCTGGCGCGCATGGTGAGCTCACCGGTGTGCTGACGATGCGGAAATACCAGATCGATCGTGGGGAGACGCAGCGGAACAAGATGTTGATCCCTGATTCCGCACATGGTACCAATCCGGCATCCAGCGCCATGAGCGGCTTGATCGTGGTGGAAATCCCCAGCGATGAGCGGGGAAATGTGGATCTGGAGGCGCTGGAGACAGAGCTGGACGACACGGTCGTCGGGCTGATGCTGACGAATCCGAACACGCTGGGGCTGTTCGACGAGCACCTAGAAGAGCTGGTGGAGATGGTGCACGGCGTCGGCGGGCTGATGTACGGCGACGGCGCGAACATGAACGCGCTGATGGGGATCGCCAAGCCCGGCGAGCTCGGGTTCGACGTGATGCACTTGAACCTGCACAAGACTTTCTCCACACCCCACGGCGGCGGTGGGCCTGGTTCCGGCCCTGTGGTGGCGACGGAGAAGCTTGCGCCATTCCTCCCCGGCCCCATCGTCGAGCGAACAGACGACGGCTACATCTGGAAGATGCCGGAGAAGAGCATCGGGCACGTGAGGAGTTTCTGGGGCAACTTCCTGGTGCTGGTGAAGGCGTTTACTTACATCTCGATGCTTGGGCCTGAAGGGCTGCGTCAGACCAGCGAACATGCCGTATTGAACGCCAATTACCTGCAGTCGCTGGTGAAGAAGACGTGGCCGCTGCCCCACGACCGGATCTGCATGCACGAGTTCGTGGTGGAGGGGCAGTTGAAGGATGTGCCAGATGTCCACGCGTTGGATGTTGCAAAGCGGCTGATCGATTACGGCTTCCACCCGCCCACGAACTACTTCCCGCTTATCGTCCACGAGGCGCTGATGATCGAGCCGACGGAGACGGAGAGCAAGGAGACGCTGGACGCGTTTGCTGAGGCGCTGGAGAAGATAGCGGAGGAAGCCCGGACAGATCCGGAGGTGCTGCACTCTGCGCCGCACAATGCGCCGATGCGTCGCCTGGACGAAGTTAAAGCAGCGCGGGATTTGATTCTGCGATACGAGCATTGATGGTCGAACCACCCCGGCAGGGCCCGCAGGCCCTGCCGGTTTTTGTGGGCCGCGAATGGAGGTTCGGCAGACTTCTCTGACTTAACGTGCTTCTCCGGCATGACATCGACCTGGTGATGAGACGTACTGTCGAAAAAGACCAGGGTCAGGTGTTGTCGGAAGAAAATCCTGAATACGGCTTCTGTAAATCTTCCCTGCTGAGAGGCCTTCGGTGTCTACCAGCCCTCGATTGATGAGTTGCTCTATGCCCCGGGCGCGTCGAAAAAGCGCCAGGAACGGCTTCGGGCTTTCGGTTTGCCTTGTCCCCTGTTGTCGGGGGTTCGAAGCAAATCCTGAGGCCCCCCACGGTTCCCCCGCGATCTCCCTTGAGGTATCTTCAGCATCCATCGACCCCCAGCGGTGGGGCGCGCTATGCTCCAGGCACGTCGGAAAAGCTCCAGAAGCGGCATGGACTTTCGATTCACTTCGCTGTCTTAACCGGAGTGACAAAAGGTGAAAAAGGGTGTATAATTTATTTGATTTAGTGCTGCTCCATTGGCACCGGGTTGGTCTTTTCACCGGGCATATCGTGAGGTAAGCCTGCCTCGTAAGTCAGTCGGGTTTTGCTGGAATTCGGTTATCTTGGACAAGGAGGAAAAAACCATGTCATCCTATGATTACCCGCTTTTGCTCAAAAATGTTCTCGAGTCCGGCGTCACCTGGACTCCCAAGCAGCAGATTTTCTACCGCGACCAGTTCCACTACACCTACGCCGACATGTATCAGCGTGTGCTGCAACTGGCCGGAGCGCTGCAATCTCTGGGAGTCAAGCAGGGCAGCAAGGTAGGCGTGATCGAATGGGACAGTCACCGATACCTGGAAATGTATTTCGGCATTCCCGGTATTGGGGCGGTAATGCACACTATTAACCCGCGTCTGGCCCCTGCGGATGTGGCCTATGTCATGATGCACGCCGAGGATGAGGTCCTCATTTTTCACGAGGATTTCTTGCCGTTGATTGAAAATTTGCGGCCGCAATTGGCAACTGTCAGGAAGTACATCCTTATCAGCGACAAGGCTGAAGCCCCCAAAACTCCTTTCGCTGATACTGATTACGAAACCTTCCTTGCCAGCGCCACGCCCTTGAAGGGACTCCCTGACTTCGATGAGAACACCCAGGCCACGCTTGCCTACACGACCGGCACGACCGGCAAGCCCAAAGGGGTGTACTTTTCACATCGCCAATTGGTGCTGCACACCCTGGCTAGTTTGGTCACGCTGGGTTCCCTGGCCGACTTTGGCGGCGTGAACAAGTACGATGTGTACATGCCGCTAACCCCGCTTTTCCACGTGCATGCCTGGGGTGTGCCTTACATGATGACCATGATAGGCGCGAAACAGGTTTATCCGGGGCGCTATGAGCCGGAAATGATACTCAAGTTAATCGTTGGTCACAAGGTGAGCTTCAGTCACTGCGTGCCAACCATCCTGCAGATGGTCACCAGCGCCCCGGCAGCTAAGAACTTCGATTTGAGTAGCTGGAAAGTAGTCATTGGCGGTGCTCGGCTGCCCAAAGGTCTGGCGAAAGCTGCTGCCGAAATGGGTATTCGGGTGTACGCTGGTTACGGCATGTCCGAGACAGCGCCTATTTTGACCATTGCCATGTTGAAGCCGACTATGAGGAAGCTCACCGACGAGGAGCAGATGGATTACCTTGTTAAGACCGGGGTACCTGTCCCGTTGGTCAAGCTTCGCGTAGTTAACGCTGAAGGCAAAGAAGTTGCCCACGATGGAAAGGAACGCGGTGAAATCCAGGTGCGTACTCCCTGGTTGACTCCTGGCTATCTCAAGGAACCAGAACGCAGTGAAGCCCTATGGGAAGGTGGCTGGCTTCACACAGGCGATGTAGCCGTGGTTGACTCGGAGGGCTACGTGCAGATCGTGGACCGCCTGAAAGATATCATCAAGAGCGGCGGCGAGTGGATAGCATCACTCGAGCTCGAGAATCTGCTGAGCCTGCATCCTGGCGTGAGAGAGGCCGCTGTGATTGGCGTGCCGGACGAGAAGTGGGGTGAGCGCCCGTTGGCCATCATCGTCCCTAAAAAGGAAACGCCCGACATCGAAAGCTTGAAAGCCCATCTCAAGCAGTATGCCGACCAGGGAGTCATCCTCAAGTGGGCTATTCCGGAGCGCTATGAATTTGTTGATGCTTTGCCCAAGACCAGCGTGGGCAAGATCGACAAGAAAGCATTGCGCGCTAAGTATGCGGGCGAGGCGTGATTATCCTCCTTTCAGCCCCAAGGAAGCTCCTGGGTATTCCGGGCGGCATTCTTACCTGGAACACCCGGCTCCCTTGGCGATCTCGATCCCTGTCGTTTTGGCCCTCGCATTCTGACTTCAGGGCTACAAAGGGAAATCCTCTACAAAAGTCGAAGGAGAAAAAATGGATTTCGAGCTAACCGAAGAGCAAAAGATGCTTCAGCAGGTGGCGTACGAATTTGCCGTGAATGAGTTTACGCCGATTGCGAAGGAGTATGACCGGGAGGAAAGGTTTCCCCGAGAGGTGTGGAAAAAGGCCTGTGAAAACGGGCTCATCGGCGCTTATATTCCGGAAGAATACGGCGGTATGGGCGCAGGATTCCTGGAAAATGCGTTGATCACGGAGCAGTTTTCCCGGGTCGACATGGGGATCGGGCTCATCGGTGCCGCTACATTTGGATCCGAAAACATCCTTTTCTTTGGCACCGAGGAACAGAAGCAGAAATACCTCCCGCTCATTGCCAGCGGGGAGGCTATTTCGGCTGGCGCCTACACAGAGCCAAACGCCGGCACTGATGTGGCTGGCATCAAGACCAGGGCCAGGAAGGACGGTGGTGATTACGTGATCAACGGAAGTAAAATGTTCATCACCAACGGCACCATCTGTGACTTCATGGTCGTATTGGCTGTCACCAACCCGGAGGCGGAAAAGCGCCACCAGCGTCAGAGCTTGATTCTGGTGGAGGCCGATCGAGATGGAATCACCCGCACGAAAATTCATGGCAAAATGGGCATCCGGGCCAGCGATACGGCTGAGATTGCCTTCGATGATGTGCGAGTGCCGCAGTCGAATCTCATTGGTCAGGAGGGCAGGGGTTTCTACGAGGTAATGCAGTTCTTCGATGTCACGCGCATTATGGTCGCAGCCCAGGGTGTGGGAGTCGCCCAAGGCGCTTTCGATCTCGCGCTGAAATACGTCCAGGAGCGGAAGGCTTTCGGGCGGCCCATCATCGCCAACCAGGCGGTTCAGTTCAAGCTGGCCGAAATGGCCACGAAGATCGAGCTGGCGCGGACCCTGATGTACAGGGCGGCCTGGACTATCGACAATGGCGCTACTGACCCCAAACTAAATGCCATGGCCAAATACTATGCCGGTCACACGGCCACCTGGGTAACAAACGAAGCGCTGCAGCTTCATGGTGGCTATGGTTACATTGACGAGTACGACATACAGCGGTTTTACCGTGATGCCAGAATTCTGGAAATTTACGAAGGGGTGCGCGAGGCAGAGTTGATGACGATCGCCCGGCGGTTGGTATGAGGCGAATGAAAGCCGTTAGCGGTCAGCCGTTAGCCGAGAACGGAACTTATGTTGTGTTTGCTTTTTCCGTGGGAGTGCTAACGGCTGACTGCTTGTGTGCCTGTCGTTCCCCGGAGTGGTGGAGGAAATCCGCAAAAGATCGCCCTCTGAGGCACCGCATCCTGTTCGGTGCCAGAGCATCCCCGCGGGTGCTGCATTGCTCTCCCAGCGACACTCTCAGGTTTTCCTCAATTCTCTGATACCTTTTGTGAGGCACCCTGGCCTGAGAGAGAAAGCAGGGGTACTTTCCATGTACTCGAAATAATCCTCTCCGAACTTCTCTATGCACTCAGGTTCTTCAATGACGGCTACGAAGAAAAAGGCTGCAAGAATCGCCCATCCTGAAGAGAGGATAGCCACTGACGAGCTGAGGAGCAGGGCTATTCCGAAAGGCACAATGGCGAGGCCCAAATGCTCAGGATGTCTCATACAGGAGTATATCCCACTTTTCACGAACCTGTTTGGCCATATGCTTCTGTGACCTGGTGTATGTCCCATCTTTTTGAGTGTCTTTCCTGCTGTTATGTGAAGAGAAAATCCCCAGGCCAGGACGACGATCCCTAAGATGCTCAACCAGATTCCGAAAACATCCATCAGAGCCCCTATGTCTTTCAGTAAGTAACTGGGTAGAAAAACGAGAAACCAGACTATTGGCCAATACAAAAACTTCCACACATCTTTTGGATTTTCTTGATCTCCGCTCATATTTCTCCTCGTTACCAGGTTTGGCTACCCCAGCCTGAAATCACTGCCGAGGCGAGCTCGTGCTCACCTCGGCCTGGAATACCGACTCAGATTCCCGAAAGCATTTTCCCGACCAGGCTTACCAATCGATCGGCTTGCTCACGAATTCCACCAGCAAATCAGCGCTCGCTGTCACATCCTGCATGTCCACCATCTCCGTCTTGGAGTGGACGTAACGGCTGGGGATGGAGACCGCTCCGGCGGGGATGCCCTCACGGGCCAACTGGATGGCAGATGCATCGGTAGTGCCGCCGGGAAGCACCTCCATCTGGTGCGGAATACTGGCGCGCTCCGCCGCGTCCACCAGCGCCTGCCGCACGCCCAGGTGGGCGATCATACCGGAATCGAGCACTTTGATCGCCGTCCCCTTGCCCAGGGCGACCGCCACAGGCGGGGCCTTAGGTGTGTCTGCAGATATGGTCACATCCACGGCGATGCCGACATCCGGGGCCACGCTGTACGCCGCCACCATCGCACCCTTGGGGCCGATTTCCTCCTGCACGGTGAAGACGAAATAGACATCGTTATCCGGATCCTTCAGCCGTCGGGCCACGTCCAGCAGCACAGCGCATCCGACTCTGTCGTCCATGCTCTGGGCCACCAGGCGCTTCCCTAGATCGTGAAACACGGGGTAGAATGCCGCCAGGTCGCCCACTTTCACTGGGGAGTCCTCTTTGCTGGTGGCCCCCACATCCAGGAACCACTTGTTCCAATCGGGCAGCTTCGGCGTTGGCTTCCAGAGGTCACCGCTCTCATCTTCAGCCCAGAAGACGCCAACAGCGCCGTTGGCAAACCGGACCCTGTTCCCGGCCAACGTGACCGTGAGCACGTACCCCACCGGGCGCACCCTGGCGAATCCTTTCTCGTCGATGTGGCTGACCACCAGTCCGATTTCGTCCATGTGGGCTGCCAGCATCACTTTCTTCCCGCCGCCCTTGCCGCGCTTCAACGCTATCAGGTTGCCGAGAGCGTCTTTGCGGATATCGTCCACGAAGGGTGCTATTTCCTTCCGGATGAGATCGGCAACTTCTCCTTCCTGCCCTGTAGGGCCGAAGACCTTCACGAGTTTCTCTATCAGATCTTTCACTATGTCCTCCTATGTCACGCCTCGAAGCCCACCGGGAATCCGGGCAGGGCTTTTTCAAGGAGTTTGAGAAGATTGTTGACATCTTCCATCTCGATCACCGAGACGGGGCTGTGGATATACCGGCTTGGGACGGCCAGGATTGCCACGGGGATGCCGCCTCTGGACAATTGTACGGCTCCTGCATCCGTTCCGCCGACCAGCGGTTGCTTTACCTGGATTGGGATGCCGGCCTCGTCAGCTTGTGCCAACAGGTAGCTTGTCAGTCGGGGGTCAGCGATAGTCCGCCTGTCCATGATCGTGATGGCCGGGCCACCCCCCAGGCGCGTCGTCGGGCTCAAATCTTCCTCCCGCGGCAGGTCGTCCGCCACGGTGGATTCCAGGACCAATGCCGCGTCCGGTTCCACACCCCACGCCGCCGCCCTCGCTCCGCGCAGCTTTTCCTCTTCCAGGATCGTGAAGACGCCGTACAG
>WFSD01000146.1 GCA_015486235.1 Anaerolineae bacterium | reverse complement strand
CAACGTGATTGGCATGCTTTGAATCCTGCAAAGGAGGGAGGATGGACAAGACGAAAACCGATAGCGTCCCAACCATTACTCCCGGCACGGTGTCCAGAGAAGTCGATGGGGAGATGGTCGTGGTGCTCCCTGACAATGGTGAGTTCCTGGTGCTGAATTCCACCGGCATGTCTATCTACCGTCTGTCAGACGGCACCCGAACTTTAGGAGAGATCGCCCGGCAGATGACGGAGATGTACGACGTGGAAAGTGAACAGATGCTGTCAGATGTGATCACATTCGTGGATGACATGATCGAGAGAGGAGTTCTATCCCTGACGTAAGAAGGCACCCAACAGCACCAAAGCGCAATCCTGCTTGGGCACACCTCGTCTGGGTTGATGGGCCAAGACCAGGAGTACATTGGCTGGATCAACCGGGATAGAGCACAGCCTGTTGACCCCTTGCGCTCCTGCAGGTGTCATTGGAGGAGGATTTCATGGGAAAAGCGGATAGCCCGCCTATCCCAGTAAGCGGCATCAAAGGATGGATGGTGCGTGTGCGCGCCCCATTTTTCACTGCAACGTTGATTCCCATAATCCTGGGGACTGTCGTTGCGTGGGTACGTACCGGCCATTTGCTATGGGGTTATTTCTTGCTCACCTTGGTCGGTGGCGCAGCCTTGCACGCCGGTACGAATATGATCAACGATTACTTCGATCATTTGAGCGGGGACGACCGGGTGAACAAGGAGTTTGTGGCTCCGTTCACAGGAGGAAGCAGGTTGATCCAGCTCGGTCTTGTATCTCCGGAGCGGATGAGAAACGAGGGGCTTTTCTACCTTGCTTTCGGCTCCGTCATCGGGATTTTCCTGGCGTGGGCCAGAACTCCGTGGATACTGGCCTTGGGAATCATTGGCGTGTTCTCCTCCTACCTCTACGTAGCTCCGATGGCGTCCCTGGCTGGAATGGGATTGGGAGAGCTTTTTGTCGGCCTCGATTTTGGAGTGCTGATGACCCTGGGAGCATGGGCCGTGCAGACCAGGACATTGGCCTGGGAGCCTGTGTGGGCGTCCCTGCCAGTGGCATTTCTCATCACCGCTGTGCTTTTCATCAACGAGTTCCCCGATGCTACCGCCGACGCGCAGGTCGGCAAGCGTCACTGGGTGGTGCGCCTGGGACGTAAGAAGGCAAGCCCATGGTACGGAGCGCTGCTCTTCCTGGCTTATCTGTCTCTCGTCGCCGGAGTGGCCTTCGGTGGCATGACGCCCTGGTCGTTGCTCGGATTGGTCACTATCCCGATAGCGTGGAAAGCGTGGAACATCGCCAGAGTTCATTACGACGACATACCGAATTTAGCGCCGGCGAATGCTGCCACTGTCCAGATACACATGCTCACCGGAGCTTTGATCACCCTGGGGTACATCATCGATGGCATTTTATTGCTGTTGTGAATCCTTTCCCGCGGTGCACGGATATATGGCAAGGAGGCTATGAAGTGGCACAACTGATCTGCTCTCATTGCGGCAGGAAATTCCCGGGTGAGGAACTCCTCTGGCGGTGTCCCGATTGCGGCGGGCCGCTGGAGTGGGACGATCTGCCCACTTTCGACCCGGCACGCATCGAACCGAACATGCCTGGACTCTGGCGCTACAGGCGCTTCTTCCCATTGCTTCAGGACGTGGAGCCATTGACCCTGGGCGAAGGCTGGACTCCGCTGGTGCGCCTGAAAGGATTCAGACCGAACCTCTACCTCAAACTGGAGTTTCTTTCCCCCACAGGCTCTTTCAAGGACCGAGGCGTCGCTCTGGTGGTAAATCGACTGGCATTGGCAGGCGTGGCAGAGCTTGTGGACGATTCATCCGGGAACGCCGGGGCATCCATGGCCGCTTACTCCGCTCTGGCGGGAATAAAAGCCCGCATCTGTGTGCCAGCTTACGCTCCAGAAGGGAAAAAAGCTCAGATCAAAGCGTTTGGAGCTGAGCTAACGCTGGTCGAAGGGCCGCGTCCGGAGGCAACAAAAGCTGCCTTGCGCATTGCTGACGAGGGCGTTTTCTACGCCAGCCATGCCTGGGTGCCGATAAACCTGGTCGGACAGCAAACCGCTGCATTCGAGATCTGGGAGCAGCTCGGCGAGCGCGCTCCAGACTGGATACTGATGCCGGTAGGCCAGGGGACGCTTTTTTTGGGATTGTACCACGGGTTCAAGAGGCTGCTGGATGCCAGACTCATCGATCGCCTGCCGAGGCTGGTCGCGGTGCAGGCGGAGAAGATTTCCCCTGTGGTGCAGGCGTTCCGGTCAGGCGCGGAGGAGGTGGAAAGCGTTACACCTGGATACACCATAGCCGATGGAATTTCCATAACGAAGCCTGTGAGGGGACGCCGTATCCTGGAGGCTCTGAGAGAGACAAAAGGCACAGCGGTCGCGGTCGGTGACGACGAAATACTCGCTGCCAGGAAGATGCTAAGCCTCAAGGGAGTGTTCGTCGAGGCCACCAGCGCAGCTCCTGTGACCGCCCTGAGCCATCTGCAGGACGAGATTGGAGAGGATGATATCGTGGTCATCCCGCTGACGGGGAGCGGGCTGAAACAATGGGAGATATGACCGCAGTACCTGGCGTAGTATGTAACCTGTCTGGAAAAGGTCAGCCTCCTCTCACACTACTACCGCAAAGAGGCGGCTATCATCTCTTAGCCGGAACCGATCGGGCTCATTCGGTATTTCTGGATGGCGTCAGGCTCTGAATTTCT
>WFSD01000145.1 GCA_015486235.1 Anaerolineae bacterium | reverse complement strand
GCTACCACTTGTTGTGGCTTTTTTTGACGCATCTGCCCGTCAGGGCGAATAGCCGAACTTTCGCCAGGTTGCAGGTAGGTTGGTACTCGAGGGCGAGGCGATATTCCTGTTCTGCCTTGCCCTCCTTTCCCAGGCCCATGTAGGCATCACCGCGCGCCACGTGTACCTCGGCTATTGATGGGGCCTCCTCGATCACTGGCGTCGTGAGGTCGAGCACCATCTGGTAATCTCCAGTTCGATCGAACGTCCAGAGGGCCCGGAACTGGTACCAGAAGAAACGACGGGGAAGGCCCAGGCTTACTGCCTTTCGGAAAGCGCCCGCCGCTTCCGACCAACGATCCTCCAGGAAATATGCAACCCCCAGATTGTGCCAGGCGTAGGCGTCCCTGGGGGACTGTTTCACGGCGTGCCTGGCCGCTTTCAGCGCATCCTCCTTCATCCTGGCCCCATCCCAGTCTGGCCCTACCAGCGCTGCCACAAGGGGCTCTTTCTCTGGCGGGTAGATCAGCATGTACTCGTTGAAGAACGCTTCCCAGAGTTCGTAGAAGTGCTTGCGGGAAAGAGTGTACCACTCGCCGTTATATGGATCATCTGAGATCAGCTTTTCGCCGAGTCTCCGGTAGCCTATCACCACACGGAAATGAGCGATGTCGGAGCCAGATCTCAGACATTGACGCACTATGACCGGGATCCCGGCGCTCACCAGTCGGACGATTGTCGGGACATCCCCATTGGTTAGGTATCGGGTGCGATAGCCAAGGGATTCAGCGTATGCTGCCATCTCGTCAAATCTAACGCTCTTGTCCTCCTTGTTCGGCTTGATCGCCATTGCCACCGTTCGCTGATCTATTTTTTCTCCATAATACCGCAGCACCATGCTGAGGACAGCCGGGCCACAATTGTTCCTGGTTTGGAACGTAAACGGAAAATCCCACATGAGGGCGTTCGGAGCGGGCGTAGGCGGAACTACCACGGGCGTTTGCGTTGGCGGAACCGCCGTGGGGGTCGGTGTCAGCGTGGAAATTGCGGTTGCCGTCGGAGTAGGGGTCAGGGTTACCGTGGGCGACGGGGTGGGCATTGGGGTTGCCGTCGGGGTCGCTGTCGGCGGCGAGGTTGGTGAAGCGGTCGGAGTCGCAGTTTGCGGTATGGGCGATGCCACGTCAAGACCGGTAGTCGAGACTACAGCCATAGTCGGTGTGGGGTCTAAGTGCATCTGGAGCCAGATGCCACCCAGCAGAATGATGAAGACCAGAGCGATTCCCAGAAGTCTACGCAATGTCTACCTCGTTTTTCGCGTTTGTCGAACAAACGCTCTGTTCGCCAGTGCCACCGCCGTGAAGCCGCCTGGCTGGAGATCGGACCGCTGACCAACGGTCCCCCTGGCACTCTCCGCATGTTTGCCAGCAGAATCTTGTATCCCTCTCCTGTGCTCCCTAGATGTGTTCCTGCCCCCGCACCCTGGCAATTTCCTCCTCCACGCAGACCCGCAGGCGTTGGAAATGCACCGATGGGACTTTCAGGTTGTGCACGTCTATGCGCGCGTTCAGCCGATCCACATCCTCACGGAACCTGGAAATGGCCCTCTCCCATGCCAACCGTGCCCCCTCGCCCTCCCACTCCAGGCAAAGCGACCATGCGTGCCTCAACCTCGCCCGCGCGGCTTCGAGATCCCGCCGGATTTCCTTGTCTTCCTCGATCCACTCCAGGCTGAACCCGGCATTCTGGAGCAGCCGCCATGCAGGTTCCAGCGTGGGATCAGCGAAGGGGTTCCGGGAGAGATCCAGAGGCTTCCCTTTCCCGGACAGATTATCGAAATCGCCGCGGGCCATCGCTTCCTGTATTCGCTGCTCTACCAGCGAATCCCACTTTTTCAGAGGGTCTTCTTCCTGCTCTTTCTCTTCCACCATCATTCTGCCCCACAAATAGGCGCATTTATAGGACAGGCTGATAGCCCGTTGGGACACACCGTCTATCTGCTGGCTTTATTCCTGAAATCCACGAACCTGTATCCAACGCCACGCTCCGTTAGAATGTAGTGAGGGTGAGATGGGTCCGGCTCCAGTTTCTTCCGCAGGTACGTGATGTACACCCGCAGCAGGCTATCCTCGTCCCTGTACTCAGGCCCCCAGACCTTGGTCAGCAATGTTTCCTGAGGCACTATCCAGCCAGCATTCTCGGTCAGGGTCCGCAGCAGGCGGTATTCCGTCGGGCGGAGCTTGACCTGCTTCCCCTCCACGATGAGCGAGCGACTGCGAAAATCTATGGAGACTCTGTCGTCGATTTTCAGCACCTGTTCCTGTGTCTGGGGATACCCCTCGACGCGTCGGAGCACGGCCTTGATGCGACTGATAAGTTCCCTCGGGCTGAAGGGCTTGGTAACGTAGTCGTCAGCTCCCAGATCGAGGCCTTTTATCCGGTCCTCCTCTTCACCTTTGACTGTCAGCAGAATCACCGGAACGGAGGAGAACTCCCTGATGTATCTCAGGGCCTCGAACCCGTCCAACACCGGCATTGCGACGTCCATGACTACCAGCTCGGGGAGGAATTTCTTCACGGCATCGATTGCCTCCATGCCGTTGTACGCCTCCACGACCCGGAAGCCTTCCAGTTCCAGGTTCATTCGGACGAACCGCACCATATGTGCCTCGTCGTCCACCACCAGGATCAACGGCTTGTGCTCGTCGCTCATGTCTTGGCCCCCCAACCTGGGCAAGCCAAGGCCAAAAAGCAACCACATATCGTGTAGACCCTACGGCCCGGCCTCATAAGGACCCGAGGGAATACGTCCGGATCGGTGGAGTGCAAACTTTCCATTTTTGCTCCTTTGTCTATTCCAAGGGCTTGCCTGGCTCGGGCCAGGTGGTGGTCCCACCCGAAATTATCATACACCCGACTAAGGTTTGTCAATTTTGCCTCCGTGGGCGTCCGAGGGGGCCCCCAGATTTTTCTTTGAAATCCCCCATGGGCTTTCGAAGCAAGTCGAAAGCACGAAATCGCTTCAGGGGCATTCTCGACGCTTCTGAAGCGATCCGCTACTTGCCGTTGGGGTTGATGTAGAGCGACAACGGTTCTGGGGATTCCTGGGGGCCTTATGGGCCCCCAGGAATTACTTCGTTTTCCCCCCATGCCTGCAGGTTGCGAAAGTCCCCTTCATGGGTTATCATCACATACAGAGGGTTGTGCAGGTGACAGTCGATCTGCAGTGTAGGGCAACAGGCTCTATCGAGGATGCGGACTGGAACATGTAGATGCTGTGGGGATATGGCGTAACTCCTGGGAAGAAGCGCTTTTGTAGCTGGAGGGGACAAGATGGAGATCATGTTGCTGCTGGCTGCTCCGGTGCCGCCGCCGGACCTGGACCTGCTGGGTGAGCTTGTCTCCGAGGAACTGATAGAAACCCCTTATGGGAAAGTGTCCCGCGTGGCCAGGCGCAGAGGAAAAAAATGTGAGTTATTGGAAGTACCTTATTTTGGCACTCCCGACCGTACAGATCCGAGGGCAGTCATCTGGGCAGCGCGTGAGATGGACGTCCGCTGGGTCATTGGGTGGGAGAGCGTCGTGGCGATATCCCCCCACCTCGTTCCGGGGGATATCGTGATCCCGGACGACTACATTGACATGGTCAGACATCAGCCGGCCACTTTCTTCGAGGAAGGGGGGATGGACTACGTAGGGCAGACGCCACCTTTCTGTCCAGAGGCGAGGAATGCACTGCTCCATGTCCTGTCTGGTGCTCGTCCGAAAGGCGTTTACATCGGGGTGGATGGGCCTCGCCGGGAAACCGCTGCCGAAGCCCGCATGTTCCGATCGTGGGGAGCAGACCTGAGGGGTATGAACCTGGTGCCGGAAGTGTACCTGGCGAAAGAGCTGGGGGTATGCTTTGCCGCCGTGCTCACCGTGTCCGAACTGGCAGCGGACATTGGCGCCAAGCCGATGCCCCGGGCAATCAACAAAGGAATCCGGCGGACTTTGCTGGCTCTGTCGGAGATAGCACCTTACTGAGGGAGCGATGAGAGAACCGAAAATGCAGGGGGACAGATTCGTCCCTCTGCCAGAAGAAAAGCCCGGATACGTCCGGCGGATGTTCGGCGACATCGCTCGGCAGTACGATCTGATGAACAGGCTGATGACAGGCGGGCAGGACAGGCTCTGGCGACGTCTCACCGTCGAGTCTGCCGAACTGCCAGATGGCGGGAAGTTCCTGGATGTGGCCACCGGGACGGGGGACATGCTTTGCGAAGTTCTGCACCAACAACCGAACACGCTGGCGGTAGGGCTGGATTTCACGCCGGGGATGCTTGCTGTCGGGCGAAAGAAATGTGCTGGTACCGGTGCGCAGTTCACCATGGGCGATGCACTCGATCTCCCTTTCCCAGACGACACTTTCGACGCAACGGTCAGTGGTTTCATGATGCGGAACGTGGCCGACATAGCCAGGGCTTTCTCCGAGCAACGGCGGGTCGTGAAACCCGGGGGAAAGGTGGTTTGCCTGGAGATAACCAGGCCGGCAATCCCCCTTTGGAAGGACGTTTTCCGATTTTATTTCTTCAAGCTGGTGCCGATTCTCGGCGGTATGATCAGTGGACGCCGCAGCGCTTACACCTATCTCCCTCATTCCACCGTGGATTTTCCGGCGCCGGATGAGCTCGAGAAGATCATGGAATCGGTCGAGCTGCGGCATGTAAAATACCGCACCTTGACGATGGGGACGGTGGCGCTCCACGTGGGGGTCAAATGACAATGTTCCGACTCGTGGTGGCCATGACGGGCGCCAGCGGCCAGATATATGGAGTGCGCCTGTTGCAGGCACTGAGCGCCAGGGGCGATGTGGAAACCCATCTGATACTCAGCGAATCGGCCAGAGAGATAATCGCTCAGGAGATGGACAAAGCGCCTGAGGATATCGAGAGATTGGCGAGCGTTTCTTACGACCCGCAAGATGTGGGTGCTGCTATCGCCAGTGGCTCCTTCCGCACGGATGGGATGGCGATCGTGCCGTGTAGCATCAAGACTCTCTCCGGCGTGGCCAATTCCTATGCGGACAACCTGGTAGTCCGCGCTGCGGATGTAACGCTGAAAGAAGGGCGCCCGCTCATGCTCGCTGTCAGAGAAACGCCCCTTCACCTGGGACATCTCAGGTTGATGCTTCGTGCAGCGGAGCTAGGGGCTATCATCTTCCCCCCGGTGCCGGCGTTCTACTCCCATCCCAGAAATCTGGAAGAACTCGTGGACAACACCGTCGGGCGGATGCTCGCCCGGATAGGCATTCCCAACGACCTCTACGAAACCTGGAAAGGGATCGGGTGAGGCCCGCATCTTCTCGAACTGAAGCCCCTTCGGAGCATGATCATGAAACTGGGATTTTCCGTGAAGCCCCGTGGCAGGTCTGGGCTCAAGCCGTATGACAGCAGGCGGTGGCAGAACTCGCCGCATTTGAGTGTCAGTCTGGCGTATCTGCGGGATATCCTGACGTACCTGCACCAGAAAGGCATTTCAATGTACAGGATGGATGCCCGGCTGGCCCCGTATGCCACCCACCCCGATCACCCTGAGTTCCACAATCAGGTGGAAGAATGCATCCCGGAGCTGAAATCGATGGGATACCTGGCCCGAAAGTACGGCGTGCGCCTGTCGTTCCACGCCCCGATTGCCATGTCCTTCTCGAGCCCCGAGGAATCTGCTGCTGAGAGGGCTGCTGGTGAGCTGATCTCACTTGGCAGGATCCTCGATGCAATGGGAATGGGACCGGAGGCAGTGATCACATTTCACGGCGGCGGTACCTACGACGACAAATCCTCCGCACTGGCGCGCCTGATCGAACGTATCCTCGGCCTCCCGGAGGCCACACGCCGGCGGCTGGCAATGGAACATGAAAAGTCCTTCACCCTGGCCGACGTTTATCGTGTCCACCAGGAAACAGGCATACCGGTGATCTACGATCACCTCCATTACCTGAACGAATTTCCGCGCTCGTTTCCCTTCCCACAGGCGGTCTCCCTGGCCCTGAGCACCTGGCCCAGGGATGTAAGGCCGAAAGTGCATTTCAGCTCGCCGCGAACGTCGGTGAGAATGGTCAGACGATCCAATCCGAATGGGCCTTCCGATATGGTAGCAGTGCCGCCCCGCTGGGACGAGCATAGCGATTTCGTGAACCCTTTCTCGTTTCTGGCGTTCCTCCAGGCCACACGATCGCTCAGGAAGTTCGATGTGATGGTGGAAGCAAAGGGTACAGACCTGGCGCTGATGCACCTGCGGGAAGACATGGTACGGTACGCTCCCCACCTTGCAGCACAGTTGGAAGGCCCAACCGCTCGCATCGGCGAGGAGGAGATGCTGTATGCGGCAGAGTTCGGATGGGAAGAGCCGGAAGAAGAACCGGAACGGGTGTTGGTGGCCGTGGTGAACAACCGAAGGGATTTTGCCCACGTTCGGGAGCATGGCTGGTATCGGATACCGGTGAAGCATGCCCCGAGCCAGGTTGCGGCAGACTACCTGGCGCTTTACCAAACAGGAGCCTTCGGGAGCGAGGGACAGGCGGTAAGGTTCGTGGCTCCGGTGCGGCGCTACCTGCTCCGTCGTCGGCGTGACATTCTGCCGGAGGAAGCAAGTCACCCCCGCGCAGGCGACTGGTACTACAAGGTGGAGGTAGGGCCGCTCGAGGCGCTGCCGTCACCGGTTCCAAGCGGACGCTCTCTGCGCGTTACTTTCATCCCTACCACGCTGGACAAGCTGCGGTCGGCGCGGGAGGTGAAAGATCTGTGGTTGAGACCTCGCACTGCCGGGCTCGACGATCTGTACGATTCCGGTCCGGTTGGGTAGCCTTGGGGCCTTCCACCCCTGTTTGCCGCCATGGCTCCGCGTGCATTATAATATGGAGCATTTGTGCGCAGGAAGAGAGTCTACCGCTACAACGGTCAACATCGGTAGTTAAAGGAGTTTTTGATGTCGCCTGAGTTGATAAACAAGGTAGGGGTGATAACGGAGGCACTGGTTGCTTTTCTTGGTGCCTCTCTCGTGGCGTTCTGGGTAGGATTCGTCTTCTGGACATTCAACGACATCCGTGCGAGAACCCACGACCTTTTGACCATCTTGCTCGCCACGCTGTTGGTGCTGGTGACCGGCCCGTTGGGAGTACTGCTTTACCTTTTGATGCGTCCGAAATACACCCTCATGGAGCTGTACGACAGACAACTGGAGGAAGAAGCCCTGTACCGAGAGGTGGAACAGCAGCTGGTGTGTCCCAATTGCCACCGCAGGGTTGAACCTGACTGGATGTTCTGCCCGTACTGCCACACTCAGTTGAAGAAAGCTTGCGTCTCCTGCGGCAGGCTCCTCGATCTGGAATGGGATATCTGCCCGTACTGCGGAGCACCCCAGCAAACGGAGGAATCGCCCCAGGTAGTTGGAGCAGTGTTGGACGAAGCGGCGTTGACGAAGCAGCCCTCTGCTCCGTCCTCGTGATGGCGTTGACGAAAGCCATGGGGCTGCGACTTGCTTCGGAGGCCTCCTATTGCATATCATACTTCATCGGAGATACACAGAATACGGGCATGGGGAATTCGAAGCAATTCCTGGGGGCCCATAGGGCCCCCGGAAATTTACCTGCCTTTCGGGAGGTTTTCGTCAACCCCGGGAAAGTCACAGCACAAGCCCTGCATCGAGCGTGAGGGCTCCCAGGAGCGTTTCCGGGCCTTTGATTTGCTTCGAAAGCCCAGTGGTGAGGAAGAGGTGAGTGGTATGCTCTGTGTGGTGGCTTTGTCACCACACAAACTTCCCTTTTCTCCGCCCTTGCAGAAAGCACTGGCACATTTCCGCAGACATTGTTTCCAGTAAGGTCTATTGGCAAGTTGTCCCGACAATATCGCAGGTGCGGCAGAGGATGCAGTAGACCCCGCACATCGGAATCCCTGCCCACTCACCAGATGCTTAAGCGTTCTCATACCGATGTAGATTTCTGGCATAAAAAACGGGAACTGCCACGTGGCAGTTCCCATTTTCTTAGGAGGGGACTTCTTTCCAGGGTATTACTTGGTAGTGCTGATCTTGATCCGCTTCGGCTTCATTTCCTCAGCTTTGGGCAAGGTCAGGGTCAGGATGCCGTCCTTGAACTCGGCTTTGGCCTTGTCCGTCTGTACTTCGGTCGGGAGCAGAATTGCACGGCTGAACTTGCCATACCGGCGCTCGCGGACGTGAATCTTCCCTTTGTCCATCTCTTCATCCGCTTTCACCTCGCCTTCGATGCGCAGCCGGTCACCCTCAATGGTTACGTCAACGTTCTCCGGAGACACGCCGGGCAATGCAGCCTTGACCACCAGGTCCTCATCGGTCTCGTACATATCCAGCGCCAATCCGCTCTCGGCGGGAGCGACCCAGCCGAATGGCCTGACGAAGCTTTCCTCGAACAACCTATCCATCGCATCTCTCAGAGAAACCAGATCACGGAACGGATCCTGCCAGCGAACTAGTTCCGTCATGATTATCACCTCCTTTATCTTACGTTAGGATTCGTTTTCGATTTCCTCGATTTTCAACCCCAAGGATAGCCGGGCCATGCTAGAAAAGCGTTAGCGAAACGTTATATAAACGTTAGAAACTGGGCTGCTGCGTCACTCTCTCCGCTTTCTCAAACGCCTGACACCTGGTAAAATTACTCTACCAAGGGGCCGCGTTTTGTTCCACGGAAAACTGGCCCTGAGAACACACTACTCTTAACGGCGCAAGAACATCTCGAGAACCGAGGAGAGAGACATGGCCACCTATACTGCTTACATCCAAACGGATGAGGAAACTATTAAAGAAGTCGGAGGGTATCTGGCGCACCTGCCGGATTTTCCCGGATGTGTCGCCAGAGGGCGCACCAAAAGGGAAACTCTGGAAAACCTGCGCGGGAATCTTTCGGCTTACCTTTCCCTCCTCCGGCAAAGCGGCGAGTACCACTTGCCGGATAAGAGAGAGCCGATAGAGTTTGACGTCAAGGAAGTGCAGGAAAGTGTCCTCCCCAGCGATTACATGCCTCTCATGACATGCGAACGGGACCGGCTGCTACAGTGGATGTCGGTGCTTTGGGATGAAGTTATGGAGCTTGTCACGTCCCTTCCGGAAGACGCTTTGACCTGGAAGCCGAACCCCGTACATCCGTCTATCGCTGAGGTGCTGAAAGAGGCGGCGGAGACCCAATGGCATCTTGTACAGCGCCTGGAAGAGTGCCCCGACAACTTACTGGACTGCATGAAAGCGATGCGCCAGAGGCTCCGCACACGCATCTCCTCCCTTACACCGGAAGAACAAAGCCGTGTTACGCACCACGGTGGTGAGGACTGGACAGCCCGCAGAGTAATCCGGCAAATCATGGAGGAGACACGGCACACGCTAAGGGAAGTCCGGAACCTGAGAGAATTGTATACCAGAGAACAAGGTTAGCCCGGAATTGTTGGGCAATCGCAGCTTCCGTGTGGTACAATTGACTGTGCTCCAATGCCGAGGCCCTCTCGGGGGTGGAGGCCGAAGTCGCACAGGAGGTTGGCTATGAAAGACCGGATAGCAAGGTGTCCCCATTGTGGGTTTTCGATAGCTCTGGGCGATGGCGTCGAGGTTGGGGAGATGATCGTGTGTCCTTCCTGTGGGGAGGAATTGGAGGTGGTCAGCCTGGACCCACCTAAGCTGGATTTCGCATCTGCCGGTGGGTGGGAGGAAAGGCCCACGGAGATCTGGAAAGAGGAGGAAGAGTAGTCGCTTGCAAAAACGGCTATGCGCAGACCGATGACGGATAGAGTAATCTCACCACAGCCAACGCCCACCGACTCCACCTTGGATGCATCTCTCCGCCCCAGAACCCTGGGCGAGGTCATCGGGCAGGAGACGGTGAAAGAGAACCTGTCTATCCTCCTGGAAGCGGCACAGAAGCGTGGAGAGCCGTTGGATCACGTTCTTTTCTATGGCCCACCGGGGCTGGGAAAGACCACCCTGGCCCACGTCATCGCCAACGAAATGGGCACTTCCATCCATGTGACGGCAGGTCCGGCCATCGAGCGTGCAGGCGACCTGGCAGCCATACTTACCAACCTGCACAAAGGGGATATACTTTTCATAGACGAGATCCATCGCCTGGGGAAAGCGATCGAGGAGATCCTGTACCCGGCGATGGAAGATTTCTCCCTGGATATCATCATTGGCAGAGGCCCAGGAGCGCGATCCATCCGGCTCAAACTTCCCAGGTTCACTGTCATTGGCGCGACCACCAGGTTGGCTCTTCTCTCTGCACCTCTGCGTACCCGGTTCGGTGTTATCTACCGGCTCGGATTTTACTCCCTGGATGCCATGATCACCATCGTCAACCGTGCCGCCGGGCTGCTGGGGGTGGAGATCAACGACGATGGGGCGGGGGAGATAGCACGTCGGGCGCGTGGCACGCCGCGGGTGGCATTGCGGCTTCTGAAGCGCGTCCGGGATTACGCTCAGGTGCGGGCCGATGGCGTCATCACCAGTGATGTGGCGAAGCAGGCACTGACACTCCTGGCCGTGGACGAGTTGGGTCTGGACGAGATAGACCGACGGGTGCTGGAGACGATCATTTCCAAGTTCGGGGGCGGGCCGGTGGGGCTTGATACCGTGAGCGCCGCGGTTTCCGAGGAAACGGACACCATCATGGACGTGGTGGAGCCGTATCTGCTCCAACTTGGCTTCCTGGAGCGCACGCCCAGGGGACGAGTCGCAACAAAGCTGGCATACGAGCATCTCGGTTTTCCATGTCCGGAGAGTCCGATACAGCCATCCCTTTGGGACGAGAACACCGAGGATGCGGAGGAATAGAAGTTGGTTTGCAAGCCATGCATAGGGATTGCGGCCAATCCATCCGACCCTGGCTGGTGCGCTGCTCAGTGGATTACTTATCGAAAATGGGGACAGAACCAATGCTTATGGGCTTCGCCGGACGATATTCTGTGAGTGGGAAACGCCATGAAGAAGACGACAGAGCGTGGATGCATGTTCGATTGGCTGGTAAGGGGAGCTAGGAAACAGAGATGAATGTCTGGGATTCCCTCGCAAAGCTGCTTATTGGTTTCGGGGTTCTGATGGTTCTCCTGGGTGCTCTGATCTGGCTCCTGGGGCGCCTGCCGGGGGTCGGCCATTTCCCGGGTGATATCGTTTGGCGCAAGGGAAACGTGACAGTGTACATCCCGCTGGTGTCCATGATCCTCGTTAGCATTCTCCTCACCGTGATACTGAATCTGCTGGCGAAGCTGTGGAAATGAGATGATCGCTGCGATTTTCGACCTCGATGGGACGTTCTCCAGTGGCAGGATGTGGAAGGGTGTATGGATATATCATCACCGGAACCATAAGAACCTGTTACCCCTGTACGCCTATGTGTTTGTCCATATGATCCCCTGGCCCTTCTACAGGGTGGGGTTGATAAGCCAGGAGCGTTTCTATATGATGTGGGGCAAGCACCTCAGTTGGACTGTAATGGGGATGACCCATGAGCAACTGAAAGAGATGAGCCGGTGGCTCACGGAAGAGTACTTCGCCCCACGAGTCAGGCCAGAGATGCTGGAGCGGCTGCAATGGCACAGGGATTGCGGGCACATGACGATGTTGCTCTCTGGATCGTACCGTAACCTGGTGAAAACTGTCGCCCGGCATTACGGATTCGATGGGTTCGCCGGGACATGGCTGGCAAAGCGGATGAAGTGGTATACTGGTGGCACAGAATCCCCTGTATGCCAGGGAAGAGGAAAAGTGGAATGTCTCGATCGGTTCCTGATGGCTCAGGGATGGGACATCGACCTCGGCAGGAGTTATGCCTACGCGGATAGTGAGACAGATCGGTTCCTGCTGGAGAAAGTCGGTCACCCGGTGGCGGTGTACCCCACGCCGGAGCTCAGGAAAATAGCGGTGGCACGCGGCTGGGAGATCATACCCCCAAGCGCCGGCGATTAAGTTCTGCGCCAGGGATTTCGAAGCAAATCAAGGCCCGAAAAACGCCCCTGGGAGCCCTCTCACTCGATACAGGGTTTGTGCTGTGCCTTGCCAGGGGTTGAGGAGAACCTCCCGAAAGGCAGGTTAATTCCTGGGGGCCCGTACGTGCCCCCCAGGAATTACTTCGTCTTCCCGCACCATCCTGCATTCCCGGCCGGGCGATCGCGGGTGATGATTGGCTTTGACTCATCTTCTCGAAAAGTAGGGGATCATCCTCCTTCCTGACGTTGGGGTGGAGGACCAGTGGAGGCGACCCGGCGGGTCGCCTCCACTTCCAGCGATACGGCCGTCGTCAAGATCAATCGTCGGGATCCGAGCGCCACCTTGGAATGTCGATAGGATATGCTTTAACGATGCTCTAATGGTTCTCTAGCGTTTTTCTAACATAATTTTCCCATAATTAGTTTTGTCCGACTATGGGGAACCTCGGGAAGGAGGTCCTGATGGACAAAGGAAAACTTATTCGGGTTGTTGAAGAGGCATGGGAGGATTCTGATCAACTTCGTCACGGCAGTCTGAACTTGAAAGCTGAGTGGGACGGGAACCGGATCGTTCTTAGCGGGTACGTGCGTTCCAACACTCTAAAGGCAATGGCCGGAGCGTTGGCCCGACATGCTACCGACGATGAAATCCCTTTGGAGAACAGAACCATTAGCGACGAGGAGATCGAGGTGGCCGTGGCACAGAAGCTGGCGGAAATCCCAGAGATGAAAGAAATGGTGACGCGTGTCCGCATCGAGTCTTACCTGGGCGAGGTTACGCTCCACACAGTGGAGCTTTCTGAAGGAGAAGTCCAGAAAGCAGTATCTGCTGTCTACGACATGCCTGGCGTACGGAAAGTGCACACGGAAGCGGCTACCACCCATGTCATCGGGGCATAGAAACGAGGGATGATTAATTTGCGAGATAAGGAGGTGTTGCCTATGGCCGACTTGGTGAGATGGGAACCTCTGCGAGATCTGATCTCTCTGCGAGAGGCGATGGATAGACTTTTCAACGAGAGCTTCGTTCGGATGCCCGGCGTGGCCAGGGCCAGGGAGTTTACCCCTTCGGTGGATATGTATGAGACGGACAAAGAGGTAGTGGCGAAAGTTACCGTGCCGGGCGTCAAGCCCGAGGACATCGAGATATCCGTCTCGGGGGACCGGCTTACCATCAAGGGAAAGCTGGAGGAAGAACACAGCGAAGAGGGCGCCAACTATGTGATCAAGGAGCGCCAGTTTGGTTCCTTCGAACGAGTTTTGCCTTTGCCCCCTACCGCTGACGCGGGGAGCGCCAGGGCAGAGTTCAAGGATGGGATTTTGACCGTCATGCTGCCGAAGAAGAAGGTGCCGGAAAAGAGCATCAAGGTAGAAATAGCCAGGTAATTCGGGAATGGGCCGGTTCTGCGGGCGGGCGATGTAGGCTGCCCGCCTGCAGTCATGGTCGTTGTAATGTCATAATTTGTTGGTGGGTTCTCGGCCAAAGCGCGGTCGCCATCCCGCCTTTGGTCCTGCGGTTCGCTGCTGGATATTCCGACGCCAACAGTATCATGCCGTGGTGGTT
>WFSD01000144.1 GCA_015486235.1 Anaerolineae bacterium | reverse complement strand
TGCGTGCGGTGCGGCGCTTGCGTTTCCGCGTGCCCCACCGGAGCGTTCACCCAGCCGCGGCTCGCCGACGAGCAGTCCAACGTTACCAGGACGCTCCAGAACCTGGAGGGCGCGGCGGTGGAAATCACATGCCCTCAGCATCCCGGCGATGACGAAAGCGTAGCGCCAGTGGATGCCGTGGTGGATGTGGGGCGATGCCTCGGTTCCGTTACTGTCTCCACGCTCTTGACTTGGACGAAGCTGCTGGGCAAGGATATCTGGCTCAACGATAGACTTTGCGCCAGTTGCCCTATCGGTGGTGTAGGCGGGCATATCTCGGTTCTGGCAGGCCATGCTAACCGGTTCCTGGAGGCTTGGAACAGGGAAGAGCGCGTGCACTTGGTAAGCGAGATCAACACGGACAGGAAGCCGCACAGAGTTACATTCTACGATGGACAGCACCCTGCCTATTCTCGACGAGATTTCTTCTCCGCCCTGGGGAAGATGGCGCTGAGGACTGCGGGGGCTCTCATCGAGGAATCGCTGCCGGTGCCGCTGTCGGAATCAGGTGAAACTGTGCCCGAAGAGCGAATAAGGCTGCGGGCGGTGCTCGAATCCTTCGGCGAGCCGGCGGTTGAGCAGATGGACGTGAGCTCCATGCCCTTTGCGAATGTGGAGGTGAGCGACCTTTGCAGCGGCTGCGAGGTCTGCACCAGGATATGCCCTACGGACGCTCTTACGTTCGAAACCGATGGCGAGTATTTCGTGCTGAATTTCCTGGACGCAGACTGCCTCGGTTGTAACTTGTGTGCCATCGTCTGCCCTGAGCAAGCAATCCATCTCAGGAAGATGGTAAGTCCTGCAAGGCTAATAGATGCGGAATCTCGTCCAGTGATGAGCGGCGAGCTAGTGCCGTGCAGTGTATGCGGTAGGCCCACCAGAAAGCGCCCGGGCGACGAGGAACCAATTTGTTACATCTGTCGTGCGAAGCAGTGAAACAAGATAGGCAGGGAAGAGGAGATAGGAAAGCTTAGGGAGGAGGAAAATGGACGTTGGGATTCCCGAACTGATAGTCATACTGGTAATTGTGATGTTGCTGTTCGGCGTCGGCCGATTGCCGGAGATCGGCGGCGCATTGGGAAAGAGCGTTCGTAATTTCAAGGAGGAAATGCGGGACGACAGCGAGAAGCCCTCTGAGGCGGAGAAGAAATCAGACGAAACTGATACTTGAGCGTTTTTCGATATCCTGAGTAGGGGCGGTCTTGTGCCTATCCAGACGGACGACAAGGGGGTCCTCTATTTTTTGGGAAAATACTCTGGCCAGATGTGGGTCAGGCTCATGCCCATGCTGCCTTACCACATCGGCCTCAGCGGCAGCGTGACAATGAACAGCAAAATCGCCAGTGCGCCAACCCACTGCCTTTTTCTGTCCAGGGGCGTGATTTCGTCCAACAAAGGCGGATGTCGCAGGCCCAGGATGAGCACCAGGAACCCCCACATTGTCCATCCTTCCCAGAAGAATATCCCGCCCAGTATCAGAGCTGTGAAAACCGCGTATGCCAGCTTTACGGATATGTCACTGCCGAATAGGGCATAAGCGACATGTCCCCCGTCTAGCTGTCCAATGGGCAAAAGGTTCAGAGCAGTCACGAAGAGCCCAAACCATGCTGCCAGAGCCACTGGATGGAGGAAAACATCATATCCCTTTGGCATCGATGGGCCAAACAGATACGTCATAGCCTTCACGAGAAGAGAAGAGCCCAGACGTAGACCTTCCCCTCCTGTCATTTCGTTCAGTCTGACCAGCGAGGAATAATGGAGCCCTATGGCGAACAGCGGTATCGCCACAACCGATCCCGCGATGGGCCCTGCAACCCCAACATCGAAAAGCTGTTTCCTGTTCACCACAGGGGAGCGCATTTGGATGAATGCCCCAAAAGTCCCAAGCCCGAAGGGAACTGGGATGAAATAGGGAAGCGTTACGGCAACTTTGTGGACTTTCCCCATGAAGTAGTGGCCTAACTCGTGTATTCCCAGGACGGCCAGCAGCGATGCCGAGAAAGGTAGCCCTTTCCATATTTCCACAGGGTGATGGAGGGGATTCCCGCCAGCTATGAGAGCGCCTGAGAAAGTCGTGGTTATCGCCGTCAGGAAAAGGAGCAAAGCATTTACCCACACTTTCCGCGGCGATGGTGCCAGCAAAGCGCCAGGTACCAATGTCAGCACGTGCCAGCCTTTGTCCTCCCGAAGCATGGGGGTGTAGTCATAGCTCTGCAGGCGCTGCCGGAGTTGCTCGTAAGCCCTCTCGGCTGGGACCAACAGATGCCCGTAGATATGCATTACCCCTGGCCTGCGCCGGTCGTGAACCACCTGGGATGCAACGAAGAGACCCCCCAGGACATCCCAGAGGGAGAGGTTGGTATAGTCGTTGTCCCAGTACATCATTTCACCTTCACTTTCATGTTCAGTGGCACCAGTTGTATCCAGGTGTTGCCCGGCTTGAGTGGCAGGGGATTACCGTTGGCATCCAGGAAAAGAAGCGGCTTGTGCCTGGCAGAGCGCACCCATTTGCCAGCGTACATTTTTCCGTCCCTGCAAAGCTGCATTTGCCCCTGGCCCCAGATCTGGATTTGGATGGAGTGAGCCCCCAAAGCATCCTCCACGATGGGGGTCTTTACGTGGTTGACGTAGAGAATTACCACATTGTCCACGGACACCTGCTTTCCGGTTAAGGCATCGGTGTGTGGCGTGCTCAGTATCCAACGCAGGTAAGCTCCTTTCCTCGGATCGTACCTGTAGGTCACGTTGGAGTAGGCGGCGCTGTATGGGATGAATATGTCTGTCGCAGGAGAACCACCCGCCGGGGGATTGTCAGTGAAGACCCATCCCCGTGGGACAGGGCGCTTGTTCCACCCGCGTCTTTTCGCTATCGACCAGAGTATTTTGGTGTCGGTGAAGAGGGTGTGCTCATATGCTTTCCCCGGCATAGGGATTCGATAGAATCCCGGATCACCGAACCAGTCAGAGAGGGTGAGATCGGCGAAATCGGATTTCTGGATCATCCTGGTCACTGGCGGACTGGCGCCAGAGTACACGAAGAACGCCTGCATGATCACCGGTATCTCCAGGTCTATGAGTCTGGCACTCCGCACAGGACCTATCCGGCTGGCGTCGTGGCCATAGAAAATTGCCGTGAATCGGGTTATCCCGCCTTCTGCAAGATGCTCGAACACCACATCCGCTTCGTTGAGCCCGTAC
>WFSD01000143.1 GCA_015486235.1 Anaerolineae bacterium | reverse complement strand
TAAGTGGCTCTCTGATCGACAGAGGGACTCCGCTGATTCCTCATGCCGTCCCTTTGGTGCCGCCGGAGAATATGCTCAACAGGTATTCCTGCGTGAACAGGAAGAAAATGATAACTGGTATCATCTGGAACAGTCCAACCGCCGCCACCTGACCATAGCTGACGAAAGTGGAATCACCAATCAGGCTTTGCAAGAAGACAGCGATAGTAGCGTGGGAGTCGGTGGTAGTGAAAGTGTAAGGAATGAGAAATTCTCCCCACCCTGTGATGAATGCGAAGATCGAAAGGGCTGCAATGCCGGGGCGGATGTTCGGCATGACGATCTTCCACCACGCACAAAACCTCGTGCAGCCGTCTATGAGCGCCGAGCGCTCCATGTCCCAGGAAACATTGTCGAAAAAGCCTTTCATCAGCCAGGTCCCCAGCGGAAGTTGCAGCGACACCATCACCAAAAGCACACCCAATAAAGTGTCGTACAGGTGCAGCAACCGCAGCACGAAGAAAATCGCTATCAACAGGGTGACGCTGGGGAAAGCATGAAGTATGAGTGTGAACGATAGCATCTCTCGTCTCCCTGGGAATTTGACCCGGGAGAGAGCATACCCTGCCATGGAGGAGATCAACACATCAAGCACTGTCAGACCCGCAGCCAAGATCAATGTGTTGAGTGTGACGACCCAAATGCTTGGGCGCTGTGGCAACCTGTGTGTCAGAAAATCCCAGTACTTCAGTGTGAAGCCACCATGCGGTATCAAGCCGTACGTTATCGGTGTGAAGCTGGAGATGATGAGCCAAACGTACCCGACGATAATTGGCAGAGTAACCACGAGCAGCAATGCGTAAATTACGTACCTTTCCGTCTTGCTGGTATACTGCGAAACATCCATGATTTCCCCTTCCTTTTTGATCTTTGGATCAAAGCGTCTCGACACGCGGCTCAACGACCAACTCGTTGAATCTAAAAACGCGCAGGTAGATGTAGGACATGATTATGCCTATCACCACAAGCACAGCGGCCAGCATAGCTCCATAACCGAACTGGATGTTCCCCCAGTAGTTCGCCAGAGCTCGATGGTAAGCATTCAGC
Organism: Anaerolineae bacterium; assembly: GCA_015486235.1. Lineage (GTDB taxonomy): Bacteria > Chloroflexota > Anaerolineae > S016-19 > S016-19 > S016-19. The sequence continues at coordinate 5,500 of WFSD01000143.1, read as the reverse complement.
GCCCATACTTCCGTGCCATATCTGCCTGGGCCGCCATCCGTCAAAAGCAATATTTGTTCGAAGGAAGTAAGCAACGAAAGCGTTTGATAAGTGGTGACGAAGAGCAACGGCCACCTGATCATCGGCAGGATCACGTACCTTATCCGCTGCCAGGTGGTAGCGCCATCTACCAGCGAAGCATAAATGAAATCCGTCGGTATGGACTCGATAGCCGATGTGAAAATTATCATGCCAAAAGATGCACCGATGTAACCGTTGACCAGGATTACCAGAACCCAGGGAGCGGCCATCACCCAGTTTCTGGTCGGTAGTCCCAGAGGGGCGAAAATGTGCTGGTTGACAATGCCATAAGGAGCGTCGGCGGCGATCCATTTCCACATCATCACGTAGACCACTGAAGGGGTGATCCTGGGGAGCAGCCACAGCGCTCTTGCTATCATACCGGTCCGCTTAGGAATCAGAGTGGTAACGATGCCAAGAACCAACGCCATGCCCACATTGAAAAAAACCAGCGTGGTCGCGACGTAGAAGATGGTGTTCTCGAGCAATATTTTGGTCCAGCGGAACTTGATCAACTTGCCATAATTCTTCAACCCAAGGAAATGCCAATGCGTCAAAGATGCTGTGCTCATGTCCGTCATGCTGATGAAGATAGTAAGCACCACAGGGATGAAAAAGAAGAGAAATACCAGTATGGTGAGCGGCGACATGAAGATGAAGGGCGGCAGAAGGTTCTTGAATCGGTTCTTTACGGATACAGAGTAGTTGCTGGGAGATGCCTCCATAGAATTCAACCTCCTGGAAAGCCCCCATGGGATTGCTCCCATGGGGGCGCGTAGGTAACCATAACTACTTGACAATTACCTTGTCCCCGAGCTCCGTCTGAACGTCGCTGGCTACATTCTTCACAGCGTCTTCAGGCGTCCACTGGCCTGTCTCCACGGCAGATATGCCGCCATAGATGATCTCGTCCATTGGACCAAAGTTCGGGTTGTTGGGCAGGAACGTAGTGTAGTCAAGCATGTATGCTACCGACTGAGCAAATTTGTCCTTCGCATAGGTCGGATCTTTCAGCTCGGCTTTCCTGATCGCCAGGTGCCCGCTGGTGACAGCGTGTTTCGCGTTCAGGTCAGGCGCGCTCGCCTCGGTCAGAAGGCGAAATGCCAAATCAGGATGCTTGGACTGCTTGGTGATCATGTAAACCAACGGGTGGGACAGGGTTACGGGCTTTCCACCTTTCTTTGCGGCGGGGATCAGCGCGAAGCCCATGTTCTGCCAGAGGTACTTGTCTGGATTGGAAACGTCAGAAAGGTACTTCTGTGTCCACTCAGCCCTGTTCCAGGTGCCGCCAAAATAGAACAGAACTTTGCCGTGCGCCACGTTGTCGTGGATGATCTTCCACTCAGTCCCCAGGAGATCGGCCTTGGTTACTTTGTAGGTATGGGTGGCATCGTAGAGGAACTTGTACATGCCGAGCAACGCTTTCTTGTCGAGTACCAGCTTGCCGGACTGAGGATCCTGAAGCGTGCCGCCGAAATCATAGTAGAGTTCGTAGAAGTCGCCGCCTTTCTTCGGCCTGTGCCAGAACCCAAAGCCAGGCTTGACGATGCCTTTGTCCTGCGCCTCTTTGGCTGTTTTCAGCATGTCTTCGAGAGTGAACTCGCCTTTCTTCACCTTGTCTGGAAACGCCTTAATCTCGCCATCGGACCAACCAAGCTTCTTGAGGAGATCGATGCGGTAGTACATCGGGCGAGCCTCGGCATCCTGCGGGATCCCCCATTTCTTCCCCTTGTAGCTTACTGCGTTCCAGAGGGAGGAGAAGAAATCATTGTAGGTGTCCGGATACTTGGAGATGTAATCGCCCAGCGGGAGAATGTATCCGGCGGAAGCCCAAGGGGCGATGTCTTCGTGTCCGGAGAGAACGATGTCCGGCGCTTTGCCTCCTTCGAAAGCGAGAAGAACGCGCTTCTTGTAATCTCCCCAGGTCGTGGTGTCGAACGAGGCCTTGACGGTAACCCGGTACTTGGAGCCCTCAGCTGCCAGTTTCTTGTTCAGTCTGTCTGCCGCCAGTTCCAGGTTCTTGGCTCTGTAATAGGAAGGATCGTCCGGACCGACGGTCCACGCGTTGATCTCCACCGTCTGTGTCTTGGGTGCTGCAGGGGCTTTCGTCGGAGCTGGGGCCTTGGTTGGTGCGGGCGTCGCCTTGGCACATCCCGCGAGCCCAACCACCATCACAACAATCAACAAAACATACGTTAACTTCTTCATACCGACTACCTCCTTGTTGCAGTTATTATTAAATCCGAGGCTCTCCACCCAGAGCCCTAAACCACTGGTTAGTGAGGTGTTGAGATTAATACTCATTATACCAAACAAACGGCTTCGCTACACATTGGACTTTTGACAATCGGGTTGCCCTGCTGGGCTGAGTTTTTCGCCTTGAAGGCAGAAAAGAATGGGTGGTACATCTTGTGGTCGGGCTTCGCCCGACTACAAGATGTACCCTTTCTTCCCAGTCATGTGCCAGGCGTGAATCCCCAGAAAGCTCCGTTTCCGCTTTGTCAAAAGTCCAATACACAAGATGGTGCTACTTAATGCCTATCCAAAAAGCTTGCCGGGTAGGCGAAGGCAATGCCTTCGCCTACCCATAAGCACCTCGCACTGGACTTTTCGGACAGGCTCTTAGCGGAATACATTCGTTTTAGCCTTGCAATGGATGCACACGTGTGCACTCACATTAAATCATAAATCGGCCGAGATGTCAAGTGGTGAAAATCGTTGCGCTAAAAAGTAAAAACCTGCATTGCCTGGCACACTCACCCGGGCAACGGCCGTCTGCCTATCCTATGACCGCTACTCCACCAGGTAACCCCGTGCCCGCAATGCCTCACGGGCCCGTTCCAGGAGCTCGGGCCTGCGTGCCTCCAGCGTGTGGATGTGAAGCCCATCGGTGAGTTCGCTCAGCAGGCGCGCGCCAGTACCCGACCATTGGGACATGAACTGGCGCACGTCCTCTCGGCTTGCGATGTGGAGGTTTCCTCGAAGCTCGCCATACATGGCATGTTCAACGATCACGTCCACAACCTCCACCCCCAGATCGACCAGGGCTGTGAGCTCGTCCTCCGTCTGGTCAGGCCTATGCCGTACGGCCACCACGGCCTGGTAAGCCTGCCGTGAACGGCTGATCACGTAGTAGCCGCGAGGGCTGGCGTGGATATCCTCGCCCGCAGCGCGCAACACAGCGATATCCTGGACGATCACCTGGCGGCTTACGCCGAATTGCTTTGCCAAATCCGTGCCCGTCACAGGGTGCGCCGCAGCTTTCAAAATGTCGAGTACGCGTGCTCGTCGTTCCTCAGGTTTCATGATTCCCTGTTCCCTCCTCAACGAAATAGGCGACATGCAACATGCGCTACGCATTCCGTACCTCGTGTTCCATGTTGCGTATTATTCTGCCGCGCTCGATAGTGTAAACTGCATCGGCTATCGGCGTCAAGGGTTTTGGGTCCGATTCGCAGATCAGCAGGGCTAGCTCCTGGCTTCGTAACATCCTGATGACTTCCGACAGACGACTCGCCAGCGCCGGGGATAAGCCCTCGAAAGGCTCGTCCAGTAGCAACAGGCGCGAGCCTCCCATCAACGCCCGCGCCAGGGCCACCAATTTTTGCTGACCGCCGCTCAAATCGCCGGCGCGGCGCCTGGCCAGCGCTGCAACTTCCGGCAAAAGCTCATAGACACGTTGCAGACGGTCATTCTTTCCCCCACCTCTGGCCCAGAGTGGGAGCAACAGGTTCTCCTCCACGGTAAAAGGTCCAATGAGCCGCCGGTCCTCCGGCATGTAACCAATGCCCAGTCGGGCGCGGCGGTATGCGGGCCAGCGAACCAGGGATCGATCGCCAAAGAGGATTCTTCCGGCGCTAACGGTAACCAGACCCATGATACTCTTGAGAGTGCTCGTCTTGCCGGCCCCATTGCGTCCTACCAGCCCGACCACTTCTCCTGAGCCCACATCCATGCTGATTCCCCGCAAGATGGTGAACCCATGCACTGTTACCCACACGTCCTCAAGGTGCAACATCGTCAAATCCTCCCTCTCTGTCGCGCCAGAGGAATCCGGGCTTCCCCTCCCCCCTGTAAAACTTGCATAGGTGTGCCGTCGGCCACAACACGACCGTGCTCTAGCAGGAGCACGCGTTGGGCGTACCGCTTCACTACTTCCATATCATGCTCCACGAAAATAACCGTCACTCCTGATGGACGCAGGGCCGAGAGCAACGTTTCCATCACTTGCATTGCTTCTTCCGCCCCTATGCCACTGGTGGGCTCATCCAGAAGCAGCAGCCGCGGCTGCAATGCAAAGGAGACGGCGATGTCCAGCAGCTTACGCTTTCCCTCTGGCAATTCGGTAATCGGCCGCTGAGCGTCGTCTTGCAGTCCGAACCGCGTTAGAAGCGCCATTGCTTCGCTTTCCAGGGTCCGTTGCCGCAACGGCCGCCAGGGGTTCAGACCTTGCCTTTCTCGCGCGGCCAGCGCTATCAGAAGGTGCTCCGATACAGTCAGCCCAGCGTAGAGCTGGGGGACCTGGAAAGAGCGGGCAATGCCGAGTTGCACGATTCGACGAGGGGGAAGGCCGGTGATGTCACGCCCCAGGTACAGCACTTGCCCGCTCTCCGGCTTTATGTAGCCGGTGATCAAGTTGAGAAAGGTGGTTTTGCCGGCGCCATTGGCCCCGACAATGCCCACCCACTCGCCGATTTGGAAACTAGTCGTAATCCTCTCAGCAGCCGCTATCTGCCCAAAATGACGGGTTAGCTCGATTGTCTCAAGCACTGCCGTCATTGCCGCACCATTCCCATTGCTTTCTCGTAAAGGGAACTCAGACCGCCTGGGGCAAACAGGATGATGACCAGCATGATCATGCCCAGCGCCATCTGCCAAGTGTAGGGAGCGATTTTGAAGGCATAAGTGCGAATGACGTCGAAGAGCACTGTGGTCGCGATAGGTGCCAGGACGCCCCCTGAGCCTCCCAGCACAGCCACGAACACGAACTCCCCGGAGGTGGTCCAATACGCCATTTGTGGGGTGATGTGGCCTAAGTTGAGGGCGACCAGAGCTCCGCCTATGCCACTGATGGTCCCCGACAACAAGTAGGTAAGCAGGATGGCCCGGTAGGGGGAGAGGCCCAGATACCTGGTCCTCACTTCGTTGTCACGAATGGCCTGCATCGTATAGGCCAGTGGGGAGTGAAGATAGTGCAAGGCCACGAACAGGATGCCTATGACCCATATCGAGGTAAAGACGTAAAGCGAGATTCGCATCTGTCCCGGCGGCGGTGAAATACCCAGCAGGGAAGGCAGGAGTATCCGCATGCCATCGCTGCCCCCGGTGATATCATATGCCTTCACCAGCAACCCGTAGAGGACCATGGAGAAAGCCAGGGTAAGCATGGCGAAGAAGATCTCCCGGTAGCGGGCTATGAGCAATCCGGTCAGGAGCGCAG
>WFSD01000142.1 GCA_015486235.1 Anaerolineae bacterium | reverse complement strand
TGAACGCGACCGTGTGCTGTCAGCCCGGCAGCTACGTGTTCTCCGCGTTCGGAATGAGGAGGTCATGGGGAACCTATCAAGCGTGTTGGCGCGCATCCAGGACGCCTGCCATGACTCTATCCCCCGCCTCCTTTCGTCTGGGGAAAGGGAACCGGACGCTCCAGGAAGGCCGGAGAAAGGATCGAGCGAGGAGGTGCTTCGATGCTTCTCCTCAACTTCGCCCACCCACTCACCGACGACCATCTGGCCCAGATCGAATCGCTCACAGGCCAGAAAGTGGAGCGTGTCATCGTCGTCAACAGCCAGATCGACACGCAAAAGCCCCTGGCGCCGCAAATCGTGGCCATGGCCGACGGCGCCGGGCTCACGCCCGAGGAGTGGCAGACAGCGCCTATCCTCGTCAACCCGCCTGCGCTCAACTTCAGCGCCGTGGTCCTCATCGCAGAACTCCACGGGCGCATGGGCTACTTCCCGCCTGTTCTGCGCCTGCGTCCCGTGGTAGGCCCCGACGGCCAGCGCGTCATTCCGCCACGCTTCGAAGTGGCGGAAATCATCAACCTGCAGGGGGTGCGGGACGAATCGAGAAAGAAGCGGTAGAGTTCACAAGACGTAGGGGGAATCAGAGAGACCTCTGAGGGGATTTCGGAGATTGTTCCATTCCTCCAGGAGGTCTTTTTTCGTAGAATGGATGTGGAAAGGAGGTGACGGAAAAGATGCTGAAATACACAGGCCATCCTTTCGTCGACGTGGGGGTGGCCACCATAACAGCCTTTGCCGGGAAGCGCCGGCCGGAAGACCTGACCGAGGCCGACCTGGACGCCATAGCCAAGTACATTTCGCCGGACATTCTCGCCATCGCAGATCCTCCTGACACCGGACAAGTCCCGGTTGCACTAATGGGCAGCATCCCCGCATAATCTGCCATCTCGGCCAGATTTCTGTTTTTTGTTGCAGACCCTGCAACAACGCGCCTCTACACTGAGATCAAATCTCAGGTGTGGAGGTGCGGAATGGCTTTCTGGAATCGCAAGAGTTCCGAGTACGAGGAAATGATGGAAATCATCGAGGAGAACCCGGGGATACGGCCTGCCGAACTCGCCCGTAAGCTGGGTGTGAGTCGATCTACCATCCAGCGTCGCCTGCCCTCGCTGGACGACGCTGGCTACCTGCTCTATGAGGACGCCAAAGGCGGCCTTTATCCATTCTGTCGTAAGGGACGTTAGCCTAGCCGCTGACAATCACGGAAATACCCGGAATAGAGATTTTTGTTGCGTAATTTCCGGCCATCATGCGCTATACTTGTCGAGAAGGCAACTCTTGTGCATGAAGGGGGAAGGATGGAGAAAATCGAGGGGAAAGCCACCCGGTTGATGCAAATGGAGCAACTTCTGCTGGCGCACCCCGAAGGATTGGCACGCGCAGAAATCGCCAGGAGATTGAGCGTCCATCGCTCGACCGTGGGACGCTATGTAGAAGAGTTGGATCAACTGGGCGTACCATTGTGGGAGAACGGCCGTCAGATTGGCATTCTGAGGGACGCCTACCAGGTGAAAGTCAGGATGACGGTGCACGAGGCCCTGGCCGTTCACCTGGCTTCCCGGCTGCTGGCGACGAGAATGGACAAACAGAACCCTCACGCCGCCAGCGCTTTGAGAAAGCTAGGGAAAGCGCTCGAGCGCCTTGCTCCGCTGATCAGCCACCACCTCCTCCTTTCCGCCGAAGTGGTGGAGGATCAAGCCAAAAGGCAGGACCCCGTTTTCATGGACGTCCTGGAAACTTTGACTCGTTCATGGTCCAACGGGCGCAAAGTCAGGGTCTGGCACTGGCATGAAGAAACGGGCCGTGTGTTCGAATACACGCTCTCCCCATACTTCATCGAACCTTACGCCATCGGGCGCACTGCGCACGTCATCGGTCTGCGTGAGCCGCCCGGAGCGGTGCGCACCCTGAAAGTCGAACGCATACGCCGTGCAGAGCTTACTCATCAGCAATATACCATTCCAGAAAATTTCGACCCGCGCCGGTTGCTGGCCGATGCCTGGGGCATCTGGTACACCGACGAAGAGCCGGTAGAGGTAGTGCTTCGATTCCACCCACGTGTGGCCCACAGGGTCAGGGAAACGCAGTGGCATCCATCAGAAACGCTGGAGGAGCAGCCAGATGGATCCCTCCTTTGGCGGGCAAAAGTGGCTGAGCCACAGGAAATGCTTCCCTGGATCCGGGGCTGGGGCGCAGATGTGGAAGTGCTGGAGCCGGAAGAGCTACGAGAATGGATGATGGGTGAAGCCAAGTTGCTGGCCGAGACGTATGGTTGGAAGGTGTCAGAGGAGGCACCGGGCGCTACTTCTGTGGTGGACGATTTCTTCGGAGGTTGAACAATGCCCCTGTATCCGTATCAAGAAAAAGTGAAGTCTCTGCTCCTTGAGGGGAGGTCTGTCATTCTTCAAGCACCCACAGGCGCAGGCAAGACCCGCGCGGCTCTTGCGCCTTTCGTTGAGGCTTTCTTTACGCTCCCAGACGACACCTTTCCTCGACAGGCGCTTTACAGCGTGCCCATGCGCGTCCTGGCTACGCAGTTCGAGCGGGAAACAAAGGAATTTGCAGATCGCTTCTACCGGATACACCGCCAGAAGCTCAAGGTCACAATCCAAACGGGGGAGCGGCCGGAGGACCCAGAGTTCCTGGGAGACCTCGTATTCGCCACTCTGGATCAGGTGCTCAGCAGCGCGATTGGCGTGCCATACAGCCTCTCCTCCGGGAGAGCTAACCTAAACGTGGGCGCTGTCATCGGATCTTACTTGGTTTTCGATGAGTTTCACCTGTTTCCGCGGGAGGCAACGAAAACCACACTCCAGTTACTCCGCTCATACCGGGATATCGTCCCGTTCACCTTGATGACGGCAACTTTTTCCAGAGAGATGCTCGGCGGAATAGCGGAAATCCTCGGCGCTGATGTTGTCTACCCGGATTCAGGAGAGATAGAGAGGATAGCTACAGCCAACGGGACGCTTCCCAGAAAGAGCCGGGAATTCCATGTCGTCGACCATACTATCACAGCAGATGACGTAATGTCTGCCCATGACAGGCGCTCGCTGGTGGTCTGCAACACGGTAGACAGAGCTGTCGGCCTGTACAGGGAACTGGTGAACGCCGGGTGCCGTCCTGTCCCTTTGAGCCATCCCGAACTGAGCGAAATCTATGCTAAACTGCGCACCACCTCCGGTGAAAAGCATGACAGGCTGAAAAGGAAAGCTGTGGACATCGTTCGGAAAAGCATGTCGGGCCAGGGCCCCCAATGGGTTATGCTGCTGCACAGCAGGTTCGAGCGCCAGCACCGGCAGGTGAAAGAGGCTTTGGTACAAACGTTGTGGAATAGTGATGGCACAGCTCATTCGGAGACTCTTCCATCCCTCATCGTGGTTGCCACTCAGGTAGTGGAGGTGGGATTGGACATAAGCGCTCAGGTTCTGCACACGGAGATAGCCCCGGCGTCAAGCATCTTCCAGCGTGCCGGCAGGTGCGCCAGATTTCCTGGTGAGAGGGGAAAAGTTCTTGTTTACATGGTTCCGGAGAGGAAGGACGGAAGTCCCAACTACGCTCCTTACGCTTCCAGCAAGATCGAACGGGAAATATGCGACAACACCTGGAGTTCTTTGAGAAATCGTGATGGCTCTGTCCTTCGCTTCAGTGACGAACAAGAGGTGATAGACGAAGCCCACGGAGATGCAGACAAAACCATGATCCAGGATATCCAGGAGGACGAGTGGCGCATCTGGGAGCTGATCACCGATGCCGCCGTGTATGGTGAGCTCAGCGCCCGCAGGGAACTCATCCGAAAAGTGGACAGTCGCTCGGTGATAGTTTACGACGCTCCCGCTGAGATTACCGAAGAAAGCCCTTACCGCTATGAGGGTTTCTCATTGTGGCATGGCACACTGCGCGGAAAGGTGAAAGAACTTCTGGCCCTTGCCCGTGAACTAAACCTGGATTGGGCAATTCGCTATCCAAAAGCGGTGGGGGAGGAGGAAGAAACCAAGGCGCCGATCGCTTATCGGTGGCTGGACGTTCAAGACGAGAAGGACATAGACAAGTCGCTTCTCTTTGCAGTCCACCCACTGCTGGCGGATTATACTACGGAGATGGGTTTTCGATTGGCTGAGGCCGGTGGAGGAGTGTATCGTTCCCCTGAAGCCGCTCGCATGAACGGCTCGCGCAAGGATTTTTCGTACCGATTGGAGTCCTATCCTGAGCACGTCCGCAGGATGATAAGCGTGTTCGAAGGCGACTGGCTAACTACGGACAAGTCGTTTGGAGGAAGCCTCCGAAGCAGGCTTGCCTGGCTGGAACGCAGATTCTATGACCTCAATAGGGATGGGCAAACCCCGGCAGGGATGCTGGAGATTGCGGTGAAGTTGGCGATAGCGTTGCACGATGTCGGAAAACTGGACAACAGGTGGCAGGCGTGGGCGGAGTCGTACCAGGAAGCAATTGGCGAAGGGAAGCCGCCGTTCCTCGTCGTGCATACCCATTTCGATCCAAATAATCCGGCACATCAGGTGGCATACAAGCACTCCAGACGTAAGAAGCCGAAAACCCATGCAGCAGAAAGTGCTATAGCATCCATGAAAATACTGATGACCCACCTGGATAGCAATCCGAAAGGATGGCTGTTCCGAGCCGTGGTAATGGCAATACTTCGACACCACAGTTCCCGGGCTGAGGGAGGCAAAGCGTTTGCTCTTCATTCGGGGGCTCGTAAGGCTGTAGCCGATGCGCTGGTGGCCGCAGGTGGAAAGAATTGGCACTCCTGGGCGCAAGATCTAATCATGAGTATCACCAGCGAGCCCGACCTGCTCCCCTGGATGCTCGGGGTGCCGCCGGAAGAAGACTGGCGGAAGTGGTTTGTCTACTTTGTTGTCGTTCGTGATTTGAGATTGTGCGACAACTTTTCACAGGAGGTGAAGTGAAATCATGTATCAAGATACCTACTACGTGCCCAAGCAAAGTGGCACCTACAGTGATGTGCTCCTGGCCTACGGGGTAGCTGCACTGCTCGACCATCTGTTGAATGTCAGCGGTGTTTCTGTACGGAAAGTGCTAGTAGAGGACGGAGGATCGGAATATTCCATCCGGCTCAGTGAGCCGATCCTGGAGAAGTGGATCGAAAACGTAGAGTATTTTGCTCCTCCCGCTCCCTATCTGGTTAGAAGAGAGGAAACAGCGCCTGAGGGCCTCGCTTTCAAGGATATGGCGGAAGAGAGACAACGGGTGGATGCTTACTGGGAGCAATGGCGCTCTCTCAAGGACGAGCACGTGAAAGGCTCTGACATCCGAAACCAGCTGGCCGATATGGAACCATCTCCCGAGTGGGATCTCATTTCTTTCGTCGGGGATGGGCGTATGCAGGCCATTGGGATATACAATCGTGTGGTCTCTCAATGGCCGAAGACTCGAGGATTCTTTGGTGACACCATCCGCACAATTCTGGCCATGTACTCTGGTAACGAATTGCGGGGGGAGGAGTGGCTTTCCCGATGGGTGAAAAAGGCTGGTAAGCACGGCATTAAGGTCAAGGAAACGGCGTCCCAACTGCTCAATCCTCACCAGGGGAAAGGCCAAAACCAGATCAAGTCCAACGCCCTCAAGATGGATAATATCAAGAATCGGATCTGGATAGAAGAAATGCTGAAAGTCATCGGAATATGGTATTCAGTAGCGCCGCGTTGGATCGCAGGAGGGAAGGATTGGAAAGCCTACGTCATCTCACCGCTTCGACTCTCTCTGGTAAGTAATGAAAAGGCATTCAAGGACTTCCGGAAAGCGATATGGAGAGAAGGACGGAGCACTGCTTTGAAATCCGACGTTACCAGCCTGCTGCTTTTCGTCCACACATGGCTCGATTACGTGGAATCCGAGGGCATCGATGAACTCGCTGCTCTCCTGGGGGCAGGATCTGTCGAGCCAGAGAATGTGGTTGCGGGATTCCATGTGGCTCAGTTCAAGAAACTAAGCCAGCAGGCGTACACGATGATAAACCTTTCCTTTCTGCGAACACCTGCATGGAGCGGGAGGCTGGAACGAAGAGAAGATGTAAAGGCTATAAAGGAGACAGTGGAGGAACATTTGAATGTAGTACGGAGCATCGACGAAGGAAGGAGCGATGGCTTCGACTTGCTACGTCGCTACCGCGATTTCGTAGCCGGAAGCCGCTGGGATGCGTTCTTTGACTTCATGTATGGATATAGCCAGGATATCATGCGAAGGTTGAACGAGGGAAATCCTTGGGTTCCTACGTTCACGACAAAAAATCTGAGGAGGTTGATTATGGCGAGTAAGAAGGAGTTGTTGCCGATTGTTCAAAACGAGGGTTTCCAAGACATCGCTTGTGCGATCCGGCACAGCACGGTCATCCCTCAAAGCCGCAAAGCGCGCGAGCTGAAAAACCTGTACGAAGTGCGCTATGGACTTGGGTCAGATCTGAAGCGGAAAGCCGCTGTGAAGGACGAGTTCATTGCCTCTTTGATGGATTTCGCCCACAGCTACAGCCGGGAAAACTCCCAGGTGCTGGAGAGCAAGGGACAACAAATGCGCTGTAGCATCCGTACCAGCGACATAGACGAAGTGGTTCGGCTCGTAGACGAGTATGGTTCTGAGGTCGTCGCGAACCTCCTCGTGGCGTACGGGTACGCGAGGGAGCCACGTGAGGATTCTGGTGAAGGAACTGAAACAGCTTGAAGGTCCAAATCTTGTGATGGAGGGAAAAACATGAGTGAAGTACAGCCTGTTTACAGCTTATCCATTTCTGGACGTCTGACGTTGGAGATGCATTCCCTAAACAACGAGGGAGGCGAGGGTAACCAGACCATGACCAGAATCGTTGCGTTGGTGGATACCGAGGGGGATGTGCACAAGGTAAACGCCATCAGCGGCGATATGTTCAAGCACATCCAGGCAAAGCATTTCTACCTGCTGGCAAAGGAGAATTCATTGCCATTGTGCAAAGGTTGCCAGGCTTTTCATGCTGACCGCATCCTGCATGACGACGAGTTCATGAAGAATCTGCCAAAGACCGACGAAGACACCATAGATGCCCTGCTGAACCGATGCGCTTTGGACGATGTGGAGGGGACTCTCATCGCCAAAGGTGCGCGTTCCGTTCCCCGTAAGTCTGTTGCAGAATTTGCGTGGGTTGTGGGGCTCCCTGATCGGGTGCGGACAGAGTCTTACTTCCATGTGCGCTATGCTTCTGAACGTGGAGGGGATGAGAAAGCGAGTCAACCGATTTTCCATCGGCCGGCTTCATCCGGCGTGTATGCCAGCGTAGCTACTTTCGAGCTGGCGCGGATAGGGTTCAATGACATAAGTCAGAAATACGCTGTGGGGGAAGATGAACGCCTGCGCCGGTACCGGGCGTTCCTGATGAGTGTGATGTACACTTTCGTAGAGCCCAACGGAGCCATGCGTGGGACGCAGAACCCGCACATCCTGGACTTCTCCGGCGTGGTGACTGTGAGCCACGGTGTGCTCCCAGCGCCTACCATCAGCCCCCTGAACGAGAATTACGTAGAACAGGTGAAGGC
>WFSD01000141.1 GCA_015486235.1 Anaerolineae bacterium | reverse complement strand
ACCGGCCAGGCCGCAGCAACGCAGGATCCAAAATGTCGGGCCGGTTCGTGGCTGCAATTACTATCACACTGGTGTCTGTCTCGAATCCATCCATCTCCACCAGAATCTGATTCAGCGTTTGTTCCCGCTCGTCATGGGAACCCCCCAAACCAGCACCTCGATGCCGCCCCACAGCATCTATCTCGTCTATGAAGATGATGCTGGGAGCGTTCCTCTTGGCCTGATCGAACAGATCACGCACCCTGGAAGCGCCCACACCAACGAACATCTCCACGAACTCCGAGCCGGAAATGGAAAAGAAAGGCACTTCTGCTTCGCCAGCCACAGCTTTGGCCAGCAACGTCTTGCCAGTGCCGGGAGGCCCAACCATCAAAACACCTTTGGGTATCCTTGCACCAAGAGTCAGGAATTTCTGCGGCTCTCGCAGGAACTCAACAACCTCTTTCAGCTCTTCTTTGGCTTCTTCAACACCTGCCACATCGTCGAACGTGACGCTCGGGCGGTTGCCAGCTATCATCCTGGCCCGGCTCTTGCCAAAGGAAAGCGCCTGATTGTTGGCTCCTTGGGCCTGCCGGGTAAATATTATGAACAAGAAGCCGATGAAGAGTAGCGGCAGTACCCATCCCAGAAGATTCACCCACCCGTTGACATCGTTTGGCTCCCTGACTTCCAGTTTGAAGGAGGTGAGCTTCTCCTTCGGCACGCCGAGGCCAATCATCGTACTGATGAAGTCTGTATTCTCTTCCTTGCGCGAGGTATACGACTTGTTGTCCTTCGTGGTGATCTCTATTTGCTTCCCTGAGACCACGATGGACTTGACCTCTCCGTTTTCTATCCATTGCGCTATCTGATTCGGCGTTACAGTTTGCACCTGGTTCGAACTATTCGAGAAGAAAACACTGGAGAATAGCGCCACCGCCGCCACTAGAAGCAAGAAGTAAATAAAAGAATTCTTGTTCTTACCCTCCACACTTACCCCCGTATCAAACAGTCCAGTGAAACTGGACTGACAACATCTTTTTCAGACTAGTACGTTTCTGAAACGTCGTATTCATTATAACAGAATTTGGTAGAACAGGCTACTGGGAGATATCCGTTGCTTTCCTGACCTTGATTTTCAACCCGTTCACCGAGGTAACGACTACCAGATCTCCCTTGTGTAGCGGCGGAGACTCTGCCTCTGCCCGCCACGTCTCCCCATGGACGAAGACCATGCCTTTAGGGTCGAGGTCGGTACGGGCCTCTCCTATGGTTCCGATCAGCCCCTCTCGTCCGGTGACGGGCTTCCATTTATACGACTGTACCACTTTAGCTATGGCAAAAACGAAGAAAGAGGCTGTGCCAAGCGCCAGGGTGATGATCGTTGCCCATGGCACAGTCATGTAGGGCGTGTTGAAAAGCACCATTGCACCGAACACAAATGACACTATACCTCCTATGGTGAGGACCCCGTGGGTTGGCGCTTTTAGATCGACCACGAACAGAATGAACGCCAGAGCAATGAAAATGAGTCCTACGTAGTTGGCGCTGAGGGCTCCCAGGGAGTAAAACGCCAAAAGCAGGGAAATGACCCCGATGATCCCCGGGAGGTACGCTCCGGGGCTTGCCAGTTCGAATAGCAACCCATTGACACCCAGGGTCAACAGGATAGCCGCTATGGCTGGGTTGGCGATGGCATTGAGAAACTGATCCAGCTCGTTCATAGGAATTTCTCGGATTGGCAGGCCCCTGGTGTGCAGAGTCCTCTTGACGCCATTCACGCTCACCTCGAGTCCGTCTATCTTGTCCAGCAAGTCCGGCACATCGTATGCCACCGCGTCCACCACCCCCATCTCCAGCGCCTCTTCCGCCGTCGCAGCTTTTGCCTCTCTCACAGCCTCTTCGGCCCACCTGGTCGCTTTCTCTCCGCGTCTCTTCGCCAGATTCACCAGGTCTTTGGCGAGGACATTGGTTACTTTTTTCTGCATCGTCTTTCCCAGGTCCGCTCCCATGTTGGACACCGGGCTGGCCGCGCCGATGGTCGTTCCGGGCGCCATCACAGCGGCGTGAGCCGCCAGGGTGATGAATGTTCCGGCAGAAGCGGCATGGGCGCCGGGCGGCGCGACGTACACGACTATGGGCACCGGCGAGGCCAGGATTTTCTGCACGATGCCCTGCGTTATGTCCACAGACCCCCCTGGGGTGTCGAACTTGAGAATGAGCACTTCTGCCCCATCGTTTGAGGCGGT
>WFSD01000140.1 GCA_015486235.1 Anaerolineae bacterium | reverse complement strand
TCGCGGTGGTTGCCCATGAGCTGCTCTGGGTGGGCCTGCCTGCGTGGGTAGGCAGGTGGGCAGGTGGGCATCCACGAAAGCCAGCTCGCGTACAGCACAGTGCTTCCAGAGCCCCTTCGAGCATCGATTTCTGTCTTTGTGTATACTCGACATAGGTCTCGCTCGTCTGATTAGCGTTTTTGTGACGCTTTATCCGGGCTTTTTGCTGATTTTGGAGATGAGTTCCTGGAAAAGCAATGCCCTCCGCCGCTACATCGTCGTTCCAAACCGAGGCGGTGACGCTGGCACTGCCAGGCCATCCGCCAAGGGGTTGTGTTTTTATCATCCACCGGATGAATCCGGCTCTCGAGGCGGGCTGACGCCATGAAACAGGGGCCAGGGGCCAGGGTACAGCGGAAGGCTTCCTGGAGCGGCGGGACGTTCTTCACACTCTAACCCCTGTTCCCTAATCCCTTGCTGTCTGGCGCCTCCAAGTGCCGGATTCATTAGTAGCGCTCAAAAGCAGTGTGATGAGTTCGCCCGGACAAGAGGGCGAAGATTGCCCTTTGCCTTCACCTATCACCCCGACCACCTGCGGCGGTAATTTGTAGAGCGGACTGTCAGTCCGCCCTACAGGCATACACGGCCTTTCCTCCGTTTGGAAAGTGCGGGCACCCACAAGCAGCCATTGGCAGCCCCTCCCTCGCCTGCGCCACCGGGAGAGGGAGGGGCTGGGGTAGGAGAGGGCAAAAGCCGCGCCATCCCACCAATTTTGAGCGCCACCAAGACCGACGACCGTCCAGGGGGGTCTGGGGCCCTACGGGCCCCAGGGTTTGCTTCGCACTCCCCGCTACCATCTCGCATTGACAGAGGCGCAGGAATCGAGCAAAATAAGGGCATCTGATAGGAAGGGGGATCACCCTTGTCATGAGTCTGTGTCTCTATCCGGACGAAGTGCGTCGCCTCTTTACCAATCGGGAAGAGGATCTCCACGTTCTGGAAACACATCGCCAGCGTTTGCTTGAGGGAGCCCCTTTCCCTTACCTCGCCCTCTTCGGCCTTTCCGGGGAATTCACCTTGCCCGCCTTTACTCGCGTCGAGCCCTATGTGGCCCCTGGCAACGCGTGGGGACTTGACGCGCTGGCCGAGAACGGTGAACGTTGGGTCGTCGAGGTGAAATGGCGCACCCGCCGAGCCACCTACACCGATGTGACAAACTTTCACGCAAAAGCTCTCCACCTGAACGCCCGTCCCTGGTTTATCGCCAAGACCGGTCTGACCCTCTCGGCTGCAGAATACGTCCGACAGAGTGGCATCTTGGTGAGCACCGAACCGGATTTGGAGCGACTCGCTGAGCGTCTAGGCGTACGCTTTGGTAAGTGACAGAGGTTCCCGCAGATCGGGGGCGATTCGAAACCACACCTGCCCCTGTAAAGCATCCCAGTAGCTCTGGAACAGACCGCCCAGGAAACCAAGGTCTTGCAACGCCGACGACAAGTCGAGACAGCTGCCGCCGGCCAAGAAGCTGGGGTGATCTTCTCGAGAGCCAAGTTCCAACTGTCATTCCGAGCCCAGAGAACAAGGCTTCAGCGCCGGTTTGTTAAATGTTTGGGAAGTCCTGGCCTCAACAGGTCAGGCCTTGACTTATTCCGCAGTACATGATATCCTGTGGCTGTCGATCTACGCGAGCTACCAGACTTTCACCCTCCTCGAGCGTAGAGTTCACCAGTGAGACTGCCGGGCGGCGCGTACATTCTAACTCGAATTCGTCCGTTTCTGAACAAGGGGGAAACAATGTCCGAAAGTGTATACAAAGTAATCGAACTCGTGGGAACTAGCGAAGAATCATGGGAAAAAGCGGCACAGGAGGCCATCGCCATGGCGTCCAGGAGCCTGAAAGACCTGCGCATTGCTGAAGTGACGGCAATGGACGTGCAGATTGAAGATGGGAAAATAATCAGATACCGCACGAAGGTCAAACTTTCCTTTAAATATCACGGCGGAGAGTAGAGTCGCCGGAGCACGATACCCAGAACGAGTGAGGACGCTGCCCGGCGGCTTTGTCACAGTTCATCTCACCCGTCTCCCAGGCGAGCAGATTCCGCTCACTAAGTTGATCCCTCGTCGCCCCGCTCCTAAGAACGACGAGGGGGTAGGAATTCCACCGACAAGGTATCGATCAGGCGTTCTTCCCGTTGTGATCCTCATTGGGCGGACGGTAAGGGACCGGGATGTAGTTTACGGATGCCTTTTTCTGCCCTGGCTGAGGGTATAATTCCATCAGTTGATGGATCTCCGGTGGGAACTCTTTGTCCACTGGCAGGCCCAGGACTTCTGCTTTCTCGTAAGTAAGCGGGTAGTCGTGTGTCCAGTAGCCGGAGGAGAGGACATCAGCTATCCAATTCGCTTTCTCCTCAGGATAACCCTTGGACAGAAGGATTCTCCTCACCGTGTAGCGCACTTGGTCTAGGGCCTTCTGGGCCACGTCTGCCAGGATCAGAGTTCTGTCGTCGATGGCTTCCACGGGTTTCTCGTTCCGCACTTTTACGATAGAAGCCGCCGGGTACTCTCCAAGCTGCGGATCCACCGGCCCCAGGACAGCATTTCCGTCCATGACGATCTTGTCCGCTGCCAGGGCGATAAAAGTGCCGCCGGACATTGCGTAGTGGGGCACGAAAACCGTAACGGGGGAAGGATGCTTGACTAGAGCAAAAGCGATCTGCTCTGCTGCCAGGACGAGCCCACCTGGCGTGTGGAGGACCAGATCTATGGGCATGTTTTCCGGCGTCATCCGGATCGCCCGCAGGATTGCCTCCGAGTCGTCTATGTTGATATACTTGGCAAAGGCGAACCCCAGGAAACTCCATGCCTCCTGCCTGTGGATCAACGTTATAAGTCGAGACCCCCGCTTCTTCTCGAATGCCCTCATTAGCCGGATGCGGCCGTTCTCGGTCATTCTCTGTTTGATCCATGGCTGCAGGCTCGCAAAGAACAGGAAAATCCAGAATAGATCCCAGAAACTTATGTGCATCTTGCCTCCTTGTAACAGAAACTCTCACATTTCCTCAGGGGCTGATACCCCCATTAGTCCCAAGGCCTTCGCCAACACCACTTTCGTCGCCTCAACCAGCTTCAATCTGGCCTTGCTCAGTGGAATGTCCCCATCGCTCCCAGGGAGCACCCGGCAATCCCTGTAGAACTGGTGGAAGAGTGATGCCAGTTCCTGAGCGTAGAACGGCAAGTGGTGCGGCTCCAGGTTGGAGACCGCTATCTCGATCACATCCTCCAGGCGGAGCATCTGGCGTATGAGCGCCTGCTCTGACGGGTGGGTCAGCAGGCTAACGTCGCCGCCGGAGCTATTCACGCCTCTCTCCGCGGCCTTTCGCAGGATGCTGGAGATGCGGGCATGGGCGTACTGAACGTAGTAAACAGGGTTCTCGCTGGACTGTTCCACTGCAAGCTGGAGGTCGAAATCCAGAGTGCTTTCGGCGGATCTGGTGAGGAGCATGAAACGGACAGCATCGGAACCCACCTCCTCCACCACCTCACGCAGGGTGACGATGTCACCTGACCGCTTGGAGATCTTCACCTCTTCGCCGCCCCGTCTTAGCCTGACCATGTCGTAGAGCAGTATGGTGAGGCGCTTGGGATCCAGCCCCAGTGCTTTCATCATCAGCTTCATCCTGGGGACGTGTCCCTGGTGATCCACCGCCCACACGTCTATGACCCAGTCGAACCCTCGGATGACGAATTTGTCGTAGTGATATGCTATGTCGGATGCGAAATAGCCTGGGGTACCATCGGAACGGATGATTACCTCGTCCTTACTGCCACCCAGCTTGCTCGCCAGGAACCAGACAGCGCCACCCTCCACGCTTAGCAGGTCGGCGCTGCGTAGGAGGCTCATAACCCTGGCGAAAGTGCCGTCCTTGTACAGGCTCCGCTCGGAGAACCATCGATCGAACTCGACGCCCATTGATGCCAGGTCTTCGCGCATCAAATCCAGAGCCTTGCGGAGGCCCAGTTCCGTTGTCTCTGCCACCGCCTTGTCCCTGGGCATATCCAGGAAGCGCCTGCCTTGGGACTCGGCGATCTCCTGCCCCCATTCCACCACGTAGGCGCCTCTGTATCCCTCCTCCGGCAATGGCACATCTTCCCCCAGTGCCTGGGCGTATCGAGCGAAAAGGCTCTCGCCGAA
Organism: Anaerolineae bacterium; assembly: GCA_015486235.1. Classification (GTDB taxonomy): domain Bacteria; phylum Chloroflexota; class Anaerolineae; order S016-19; family S016-19; genus S016-19. The sequence continues at coordinate 7,544 of WFSD01000140.1, read as the reverse complement.
GAGCTTCATCTGAGTTCCGGCATCGTTGACATAGTATTCCCGCTGGACGTGGTAGCCGGCAGCGGTCAGGAGATTCGCCACGGTATCCCCCAGGACGGCGTTGCGGGCGCCGCCGAAGTGGAGGGGACCAGTGGGGTTGGCGCTGACGAACTCCACCTGTGCCGATCTCCCGGCACCGATGTCCAGGTTTCCCCACGACATGCCAGCCTCCAGGATAGCCTCCACCTGGGAGGCAACCCATCCGGTGTCCAGGGTGAAGTTGATGAACCCGGGGTGGGCGATTTCGACCTTGCCTACGAAAGGTGCCTTTGGCAAATTCCGAACGATGGCGTCTGCGATTTTCATCGGGGACGTGCGGGCCAGCCTGGCCGACGACAGAGCCACAGAGGTTGCATAGTCCCCAAACTCCGGGCGCTTGGGCACCTCTACCACCACCGGTGGCAGGTCGAATTTGGGCAAATCCCCCCGTCTTTGAGCTTTTTTTGCTGCGGATACTATGAGTTCCCCCAGTTCCGTTTTGAGCATCTGACCTCCAAGAGATTACGGGACCGCCATCCAAACCGGACAGCGTGCTCCCGCCACTATGCCATCAGCCAAAGTCAGCTCTTCCCAGTGCACTGCGTGGTAAAAGGCGGAAATCCCTAGCGGCATGTAAAGCAAAAACGGCAGACGCCAGGCCGGGTGCATAACGCCCGGCGGATGAAGCATATCGTCTCTAACTGCTGTCTCTAGGATTGTTCCACCCTCAGTCCTTCCTCCGGCCTGGGCGGTACGAAGGGGTCTTCCGGCACCTCACCGCGCATGTACAGGCCCCCTCTGAAGAAGCCTCCTTCCTCCAGCAGGAAGGAGTCCACGTGCGCATCCCCAAACAGCTTGCCTCCTTTGACGATCTCCACCCGCCCGGCGTCTATCTTTCCCTTGAATGCTCCAGAGACGGAGACGACTTTTGCTTTCACGTCACCCTGTACTTTGGCCGTAGGTGTGATAGCCACATTTCCGGGGGTTTCCAGTTCTCCATCCTCTACGATGCCTTCGATGAGAATGTTGCCGTCGCAGCGCAGGGCTCCTTTGAACGTGGCCTTCGAGCCGATGACCACCTCGACAGTGCCTGGTATCTGCCTCTCCTTTTTGAACATGAGGGTGCCTCCATTGACTGATTCGCTTGCGAACCTTTTCCGATGTAACCCATATTCTACCAGTGACCTTGCTAATACCGCAAAACAGCCTTGCCTGGGCTTTCGAAGCAGATCGGAAACCCGAAATCGTTTCAGAAGCTTTCTCGGCGCTTCTGAAGCGATCCGCTACTTGCCGTTGGGGTTGATGTAGAGCGATAACGGTTCTGGGGATTCCTGGGAGCCCTACGGGCCCCCAGGAATTACTTCGTTTTCCCTGCCTGCGAAGCCATCGTGACGCCTTCCGGCTTGCACATGCGGGGAATATCTGGGAAAATGGGGCCGAGAGCAAGGAGAAAGTGGAAGATGGTGGATTGGTCAGGCATTGCGCGTACAGCATTGTGGGTCTCAGGGCTGGCGGTGGTGCTGGCAACATGGAGCTGGAACGAGTGGTGGGCACATGTCCACGGCCAGAAGTTGCGCCCGGTGCTGGGCGAAGCTCGCTTCCAGGTGCCATTCTCCGTTGGAATGGTGTTGTTCTGCGTCGGCATGGCATTGGGCGAACGTATCTGGTGGAGGATCGGCCTTTGGTGCGTGTTGGCGCTGCTCTTCGTATGGCAGGGAGCACAGGCATGGCGCGCGAGAGCTGATGCCGGGGACAGGCCTTCGCGTTGACGCGGGCGAAATTGTCCATCGTCAGGCAGCGATGGCTTTCGCTATCTCCGCTGCTACCCTGGCGTTGTTCTCCAGAAGCGCCAGATTTGCCCTCAGGCTCCGGCCCCCGGTCAGCTCGCTGATGCGGGCTAGCAGGAAAGGCGTCAGCGCCTTTCCCTTGATTCCCCCCTCGTCCGCTTCCGCCACTGCCTGCCCGATTGCCGGTTCGATTTCCTCGCAGGGAACCTCAGCTTCCTCCGGCGCCGGCACAGTTACCAGCATCCCTGTGGGCAACCCCAGCGCCCGCTGGGCGTGATATACCGCTGCGACTTCCTCCGGCGATTCCACACGCTGGTCCACTGGCAGCCCCGACTCCCGGCTGTAAAACGCGGGGAACTCGTCTGTTCTGTAGCCGAGTACCGGCACCCCCATGGTCTCCAGCACCTCAAGCGTCGCAGGCAGGTCCAGGATTGCCTTGGCTCCTGCGCACACAACCACCACGGGAGTCCTTGCCAGCTCCTGCAGATCTGCGGAGACGTCAAAAGGATGTCCCCGATGTACACCGCCAATGCCCCCGGTGGCGAAAACGGCGATGCCAGCCCTGGCCGCCAGGTACATGGTCCCTGCGACGGTGGTGGCACCATCCTGCCCCAGACCGACCGATATCGGCAGGTCGCGGCGGCTGATCTTTCGTACGCCTTTCGCGCGGGCCAGGTACTCCAGTTCCTCATCCGTAAGCCCGACTTTCACCTTGCCTTTCAGCACAGCGATGGTGCGCGGCTCTGCTCCTGCTTCCCGCACTACCTGCTCCAGGCGTTTTGCCGTTTCCAGGTTGGCTGGATACGGAAGGCCGTGGGATATGACCGTTGATTCCAGGGCTACTATTGGCTTCATTGCAAAAGCTCCTCCTCGTGTGGTCGCTGCCACGATGTTTTCGTCATGGTAGCACAGGGATCGCAAAACGCCAAGTGCCAGGAGGCGGCTTTGGTGACCTTTCTGCAGAGATATGCTATACTTTTAGCGGAGGTATCGTGCGGGTGGGATGGCTGCCAGGATGAGGAAAGAACAGACGGGGGTTCGGTGCTCCCCGATGTGCGGATTGGCTTCAGTTTTGCTTCTGTCATTGCTCGTTTTTCTCCTGCTGTGGCAGGGCGGAGCAATCCGGGTCAGACGCCCTGGTCCGTTGGCTGCTGCTGGCCCAGTTTCACCCAGCAACCTGATTTTCGATAGAAATGGTCGGCTGCTCTATGAGGCGATAGACCCGAACGGCCAGAAAGTACGCCCTGTCTCCCTGCGCCAGATCCCCAATGCTTGCCGTCAGGCCGCCATAGCTACCGAGGACGTGCATTTCTACCACCATCCTGGCGTAGATTTGTCGGCGGTTGCAAGGGCTGCGTGGCAGTATCTCAGGGCAGGGCATCCGGTCAGCGGTGCCAGCACTATCACGCAACAGACTGTGCGACTCCTCTACATGTCCCCGAAAGAACGGCGCGAGCGGAGCCTGCGACGGAAAGTCAGAGAAATCTGGCTTGCCTTCGAGTTGGAGCGGGAGCACACCAAGGACGAGATACTCGCTGCTTACCTGAACAATCTCTACTACGGAAATTTTGCCGTGGGCATTGGAGCTGCAGCCCATTCGTATTTCGGGGAGGACGTCCAAGACCTGGACCTGGCCCAGTGTGCTTTCCTGGCCGGTCTTCCCCAGAATCCATCCCGGTACAACCCCGCGGCCGACCTTCCCGCGGCGAAAGCAAGGCAGAAATATGTGCTTTCCCGTATGGTAATAGCTGGTTTCATAACCGCCGATGATGCGGAGAAAGCTGTGAAAGAGCCGCTGCGGTTCGCCGGGAAGCGATTCCCTATCGAAGCCCCTCATTTCGTCTTCCTGGTACAGCAAATTCTGGAGCGAGAACTGGGGGTGGAGCGAGTGCGTGAAGGTGGCCTGCGGGTCTACACCACCCTGGACCTGGGATTGCAGGAAAAAGCGGAAGAGGTGGTGCGGCGTCGCATCCGGGAGATGCAGCGTTCTCCCACCACGCCCCTGGCCCGGAAAGTGGACAGCGCTGCACTGTTGGCGCTGGACCCCCGCAGCGGCGACGTGCTGGCGTGGGTCGGGAGCCCGGACTATTTCGATAGGAAGCACGCCGGAGCGGTCAACGCCGTGCTGAGCCTCCGCCAGCCTGGCTCGGCCCTGAAGCCGATCACCTACGCCGCTGCTTTCGACCCTGCCAACGGCACTCCGTACACCCCTGCCACCGTCCTCCTTGACCTGCCCACGACTTTCTACGACAGTCAGGGGAAACCGTACACGCCCGTGAACTACGACCGCCGGTGGCACGGTCCGACCAGCCTCCGGACGGCGCTGGCGTGTTCCTACAACGTCCTGGCGGTGAAAGTGCTGGAGAAAGTCGGCATAGGCAATTTTCTCCGCCTGGCCGAGGCCCTGGGTCTCCGACATCTTTCCCACACCCAGGCAAATCTGTCCCTTACCCTCGGAGGTGGAGAAGAAACATTGTTGGACATCACGGCGGCCTACGGTGCCTTTGCCAACGGCGGGATGTACGTGGTCCCCATTGCGATCCGGAAAGTGGAGGATTTGCAGGGGAACGTTCTGTTAGAAAACGTTCCTGTACGTGCGGACGACAAAGGCAGGGGACGCCATCGAGTTTTGGATCCGAGGGTGACGTTCCTGATCACCGACATCCTGAGCGACGATCTGGCCCGATCGCCTGCTTTCGGCCGGTTCAGTCCGCTGTACCTGGGTCGGCCGGCGGCAGCCAAGACCGGCACCACCACCGACTGGCGGGACAACTGGACTATCGGCTACACGCCGGACCTGGTGACCGGGGTATGGGTTGGGAATGCAGACAACGAACCGATGGTGGGCGTCAGCGGGATTGACGGTGCGGGCCCGATCTGGCATGATTTCATGGAAATAGCAACCCAGTCGCTGTCGCCGCGCCCCTTCCCGCGTCCCGACGGACTCGTGCGTGAGGAGATATGCGCCGACTCTGGTCTTCTCCCCACGCCGCTCTGCCCTCATCGGCGAATGGAATGGTTCATCGCCGGTACGGAGCCCATGAAGCGGGATGATCAGTACCAGAAAATCGCCATAGATGTGCGCACGGGGCATTGTGCTGCCTCTGATACGCCGCCGCGGTTCGTCGAATGGAAAGTGTTCCGCGTCCTGCCACCGGAGGCCACGCGGTGGGCCAGGGAGAACGGAATTCCGCAGCCCCCGCCTCCTCTGTTGAAGGACGAAGTATCCGCTCTGGTCCTTGGTTCTCCGGAAGACCAATCTGTTTATCTCTACGCCCCGACCCTATCAGCGGACGAACAAAGGGTGCGGCTTTCGGCTGTCCCATCGGTCGCCATGCGCAACGTGACATTCTACCTGGACGGCCGCGCTGTCGGGACGGTCCACAGCTCGCCGTGGGAAGTATGGTGGGCGCTGCATCCCGGGGACCATGTGGTACTGGCAATAGGGGAGGGGGAGGATGGTTCCATCTACCGAAGCGGGGAACGTCATTTTACCGTTCGATTGCCTGATGCCGGCGGGTGAGGGGTCCCCGTGAGATGGCTTTGGGCTTTCGAAGCAAATCGAGAGCCCGTTCCTACTCAATCCCGCGGTAGGTGAACCGACGGTTGGCGTTGAAATTCCAGAAAAGCACCAGCAGGGTGGCAATGATTTTTGCCGCATTGTAACCGATGACATTCCCCAGGTAAGGCCCAAATACCCGAGACAAACTGAGAAAAATCGTTTCGTTGATCATCAAGCCGGTTATGCTGACCAATGCAAACTGCACGAGCTGCCCATGCACTTTTCGTTCTTTGGATTCTGGGAAAGTCCAGAGGCGGTTCCACGTGAAATTGTTCAGCACTGCGCAGCTAAATGACAGCGCGTTGGCCCATACCTTGGGCCAGCCGAAAACCAGGATCATCAGGTTCAGGATGCTGAAATCCACCGCAGCGCCAGACGTGCCGACAATGGAAAACTTTATGAATCGTTTCAGCTCCCTGACTGACATCCTCTCGCCGATGGGCGTGGATTCCACGAAGTCAAAAATCGTTTCCATGATCCTCATTATTCTCTATCACGGTCTCCGTTCCGGCCGATTTTCTCCCCCAGGCCGATGAGCACGGCGGGGATCAGGTACATTCCATGTACGAAGAGGTTGTCGAACCCGTTGTGTACACCAAGGTGCATTAGAGCCCCCATAGCACCTACTGCCATTGCCATCTGCAGACCATCGGACGGCGATCTGCTTTTCCATAAAACCCATAGCCCGCCAAGCCACATTGTCAGGTAGCCCAGCAGGCCGGCGATTCCTGCTTCGGCGGCGATGTTGATGTAGTAGTTGTGAGCGTGTCCCAGCGCTTCCTGCCAGCGGGGTACGTTGTATGATCCGTAGAAAATCGGGTAGTTGCCAATCCCAACTCCCAGCCACGGGTGGTCAGCCCACATACGCAGGCCTGCCAGCCAGTGGGCCAGTCGTTCCACGGATGAGAAATTGGCATCTGTCACCTGGATGCGCGATATGTCCATGCCGCCGGCAAGGAAGGCATAAACGTCGGACATCCGGCTTGCCAGCACTTTGGGCAACTGGACGGTCCCAGGCGCTATTGCCAGGAGCGCAATGATGCCTGTCAGGGCTGCCGCGGAGACAATGTAAAAGCTACGCATGGGTCTGGCAGCGATCACGGTCGCCACCCCAAACAGCACGCCCAGCCATGCCCCTCTCGACCAACTCATCACGATCGCGACCAAGATCAGCACTGCGCTGCCACCGTGAAACCCGACGACAGCCCACCTTTGCTCGGGTCCACCACCATCCCACTCCAGCACGCCCCACATAGCCAGGCTCAAGGCCACTGGCAGCAGCATTCCCAGGTATCCGGCGAATGGATTTGGCTGCTGGAAAGTGCCGTAGGCACGCAGGAACCTGCCATACAGGATGAAGCCTTCCGGGCCACTCCTGGTGAAGAACTGCCATGCTCCCAGGAGCGCTTCCAGATCTGCTGCCAGGACCAGGGCGGTCACCACTGCCAGAGTATGCTTACGGCTTACGAAAGCCCGGACGGAGAGATACACCAGCAGAACCTCTGTCCATTTCACCAGTTCCGGCAGAGCTGCTTTCAGTGAAAGGGCCACTATCAGAGAAAGCACGGCACTCCCGATGAAGCAGAGAAGCGGCCACAGCCACCGGGCCGATAACGCCGGCAGTTTTCCCAGGTCGGCCATGCGAAGGAGCCAGGCAAACAACAGAAGGGATATAATTCCTTCGGTTGCGGTCACCTGTGCCCCTGCGACATATATCTCTTTCAGAGATCCAAACGGTATCGTGAACCCAAGCAGCGCTACGGCGATTACGGGCTTCCACAGCGCCGAGGCTATCAGGATAGCGGCAATGATGCAGACGGAAGCCACAGGCAAGGATGCCCAGACGAGGAAAATCGCCAGAGCAAACGCCAAAAACCCCCAGATCAGAACCTCACGGCTTTCGTCCGGAGCCACGCCACCACCTCCGCATCTTGGATTCAAAGAATATCCGATGGGCAGAATTTTGTCAAAGGATGGGCCTGCTGGGCTTTCGAAGCAAATCCAGGGGGCCTGAGAAGTCTGCAGGAAGTCTTTGTTCACAGGGCACCGACATTGCTTCCTGAACGGTAACTGTTCAGCCTAGAACAAATCGAACGCAGATACCGCAGATTTCACGCAGATACCCGCAGATAAAGCAAATAAACCAGAAAAGATCAGCGAGAATCAGCGCCTATCAG
>WFSD01000139.1 GCA_015486235.1 Anaerolineae bacterium | reverse complement strand
TCAATGAGGAGGAAGTCTCTATGAAACCAGAAATCGTGAGAAAAGAAAGCATACACCCTGTTGAGATGCTCCCTGGCATAGTGAGACGGACGCTGGCCTACGGTGACCGCGGGATGCTGGTGGAAACCACTTTGACCAAAGGCGCGGAAATGCCAGAACACAAGCACCCTCACGAGCAGATAACCTACGTCCTGAGAGGAAAGCTGGAGCTGGTGATCGGCGGGGAGCCGGTGATTCTGACGCCCGGAGACAGCGTTCTGGTGCCGGGAAACGTGCCACATTCCGGAATCGCCTATGAGGAAACAGTCGTCCTGGACACATTTGCGCCCCCTCGGGAGGACTACAAGTGAGCCTCCAGAACCTGCTGGAACAGGCTCGCGGCATCTTTCCGGAGTTGCAACAGTGGCGCCGGACTTTGCACCAGCACCCGGAACTGGAGTTCGACCTGGACTGGACAGCGCCGTACGTGGCAGGCGAGCTGGAGCAGATGGGGCTGAATCCTCGCACCGGCGTTGGCATAAGCGGGATCGTGGCGGAAATTGGGGACGGCGGGCCCGTGGTGGCACTCCGGGCCGACATGGACGCCCTGCCGATCCTGGAGGAAAACGACGTGCCGTACAAGTCGACGTTCCCCGGCAGGATGCACGCCTGCGGTCACGATGCACATACGGCGATGCTCCTGGGTGCGGCGAAGCTGCTCTCGCAGGCGCATCGGGAACGACCGCTGCCAGGGCGGGTGCGGCTCATCTTCCAGCCTAGCGAGGAGGCACACAAAGAAGGTCGCGGCGGGGCGCGCCGGATGATCGAGGATGGCGTGCTGGAGGGGGTGCAGGCGATTTTCGGGCAGCATGTGGACCCGGAAGTGACCGTGGGAGACGTGGCCACGCGTCCCGGTCCGATGATGGCCGCAGCCGAGGCTTTCCGACTGGCGGTGTTCGGGCGGGCGGGCCACGCGGCGTTCCCGCACCAGGGCCTCGATGCCATTGCCATAGCAGCCCAGGTGCTCAATTCCCTGCATCAGGTGGTCTCGCGCAGGCTTAACCCGATAAAACCGGCAGTGATCACCGTGGGCACCATCAACGGAGGCACCAAGTCCAACGTCCTGGCGGGGGAGGTGCGGATGACCGGAACCATCAGGACGTTCGACGACGAGACCAGGGAGAGGCTCGTCGATGGGATGAATCGTGCGGCAGGAATTGCCCGAACTCTGGGCGGCGACTACGAGCTGGAAATCCTGCCGGGCACCGTGCCTCTGGTCAATGATCCGGACCTTTTCTCCTTTGCCCGATCCGTCATCTCCGAACTCTTGGGCGAGGAGCACTTCCTGGAAGCTCCCATCCGGATGGGCGGGGAGGACTTTTCTTTCTTCGCCCGTGAGGTGCCGGGGCTGTTCCTGAGGCTGGGCGTGCGGGCTCCCGATGCTCCGGTTCGCCCGCTGCACACCCCCACTTTCGATCTGGACGAACGGGCGCTGCCGATAGGGGCTGCTATGCTGAGCGCACTGGCGGTGCGGTGGCTTGGTGTTCCGTAGAGCGGGCTGTTGCAGGTTAACGAATTGCTCTGACAATACCCACAATGCGGTGGGCGGCACCCAAAACGCCAGACTCGTTTTTTGTAGGCCGGGCTGCTAGCCCACCCTGGCGCGACGCCCGCAGAATCGTTCCTGCCGGCAAGGGAACGGAAACCGCCCGATAGCCCCTCCCTCTGCACGTGGAGAGGGAGGGGTTGGGGTAGGAGAGGGCCAAAGGCAGCCCGTCCAAGCCACTTGGGAGCGGCTTTTCGTCGTACCGCGCCGCCCTCTGCCGGCGGTCCCTCCCTCGCCCATGGCAATGGGCGAGGGAGGGGTTGGGGTAGGAGAGGGCCAAAGGCAGCCCGTCCCAAAGCGACCGAGAGTGCTTTTTTGACCTCTCCTATCACCCTGGCCGCCTGCGGCGGCCTGCCCCTCTTCCCTCTCCCATGGGAGGCTGCTTAGAAAGTCATCAGGATATGGGGCAAGGATAAGGCATTGTGCCCATTTTTAAGGCTTTTTAGTGTTCTCGACTACCCCGTTGAGGCTATGAGGCGACTGAGCCGTCCTGAAAAAAGTTTACAGTGAAAAGGGGGAATTTGGATGTTACACCCCCAGGATTTGCTTCGCTGGGACCAATG
>WFSD01000138.1 GCA_015486235.1 Anaerolineae bacterium | reverse complement strand
TCGGAAAAACGTAGGGAAACCGTAGGGAAAGCGTCCTGCAAGCCAAGCCAGTGTGGGTTATACTGAATGTAGTTGGTGGGATTGGGCAGGTGCAAATTTCTTCTTCTCCTCCTTTTTTGATAGGAGCGGGGCCTGAAAAGGCCCCGCCCACTATTTTTCGCCACGACAGTGATGCGTCGACTGAAACGAAGCATGCCTTCACCGTTCGGTTACCCAAAATACCACGAAATCCCTGGTTGGCGTGCGGGAGTGGTACAGGTAATGGCGCCCCTTCGGATAGGCTTTTTCCAGATACTCCAGGCTCTTGACATCGACGGGGTTTAGCAGGTACATTTTCGGTGCCGGATCGTCTTTGTGGACGAGGTCTCTGATTTTCAACGACGCATTGTTCCAATGAACGTCACCCAGGTTTATCCCCACAGTGCGTGTATCCACCCAGTACGGCCATGCTTTGATGTAAATGTGTTTGTAGTCGCTTACACTTTCGGCGAATCCCCCCAGCACTTTTGCCATCTCAGTGCTGTTCCAGGCGGACTCGCGGTACTGGAGATCGTACACATGAAAATACCAATTGTAGCTTCCACCAATGGCAACGGCCCAGAGAGCAGCGGTTATGACCACGGCAGTCCAGGAACCCCACACATTGCCCAGAGCCTGTTTCCATGCTTTCGCCATCAAAGAGAGAGGCAAAGCCACGATGATTGCTACGGCCAGTACTGCCCCGCCAGCGCGAACGACGCTGGGATTCTCCCTGGGATATGCCAGGCTTAGAATCGAGGGTAAAAGCATCACGAAAAGCACGACGAACAGGTAGGCTGAGCGCCGGTCGCCCCACCGAAACAGCGACCAGAAAAGATAGAGGACGCCAAGGACGAAAAGTCCGCCGGTCACAGCACCCAGCACAGGCGATCCAGGCACGGTGTTGACCCACACCACGTCCCCTTTCCAGTTGAACATCTTCAGGGCGTTCCAGGCGTTCGACCAGAAGACGTGCCACATTTGCTTCGTTGTCATCCTGGCCTCGGCGCGGCTCATAGACCGGTACCAGAACATCTTCGGGTCGTCGTGCCAGTAGCGAAGGAGCGGCAAGAAGACCAGCATTGCCAGCGTTCCGGAAAGCGCACCATTGTACCATAGCCGTGGGTCGAGCGTTGTGCCATCTTTTTCCACAAGTCGTCCTGTCAGACGCCCCGCCACATCCCACAGGAGCTTTGTCAGGAAAAGCAGGACGAACAGTAATGGAACGACCCTGAAGGCGGTGTACCCGTGGAGCCCCGCACCAAGCCATAGCCCGGCCCAGAGCCACTGGTTGCGTTCGTTGGTGCGCATGGCCCGGAAAAGGTGGTAGAGAGCAGGTGCCAGGAAGAATGCCGTCAGTGGGAAGCGCAGGCCGACCCTGGTTATCGCCACATGCCAGCGGTTCACCGCCAGGAATCCTGCTGCCAAGATCCCTGTCTCCTGGTCGAAAAGCTCTTTCCCCAGCAAGTACATATACGGCAAGGTAAACCAACTAACCAGCGACGTTCCCAACTTCAATGCCAGATGGCTGATTCCCATCGGCACCAGGCGGATCAGGAGAGCAGTCCAGTAGAACTGGAATGGTTCCCTGCCGGTGTTGCGGACGAAGTAGATGGAGTATTTGCCGTGGAGCACATCCCATACGTCCAGGAGTTTCTCTGCGTGATCGCTGGTCATCTCGGCGGGGACAGATGCCAGGTGATAGAAGCGGAAGAATGCCCCGGCCGCGAGGATCAAGATCAACGTGGGCAGCGTCCAGTCCCACGAGCTACGGAACCGGGCCAGGTCCATCCGCTGCTTCCACGCTTCCCCCGAGTTGTCCTCTGGCAGTTCCACGCTCCCAGCCAGGAAAAGCAGGACGGAGAGCACCCAGAACGTCAGCCCTGTCCGAGTGAACCGGTTCCCTCCGAGCGACAGGAACGCAAGTACTGCGGAGGCGAGGGACAGCAGGAGTAGAACCTTGCTCCTGTTGTTCAGGATAGCAAGCTTCCGGGCGACCCCTCGCTCACTGCGTGGGAAGCGTCCGCTGCCCTGCCACAGATACGCGAGAAAGCAAACCCCGGCAAGCCCGTAGAACAGTGGACCATCCAGAGGATATCCCTTCCGATGCAGGGAGAACTGCCCCAGAGCCGCCAGTGCCAGAGAGACGGTTATACAAAGCGCTTTCTTCCAATTTCTGGAAAGCTTTTCCCAGTACACGCTGCGTTACTCCAATGGTGGCACTTCCCACACCCTGTAGCGCGGAGAATGTCCGCTGGCTGACGACGAGCTCCGCAGTCCTGATGGTTGCCAGTGTCGGGATTTCGAAGGGAATCCTGCGGGCCAGTAGGCCCCCAGGCCCCCCTCTGAACCGTCGTCGGTCTCCATTAACCCCCGATGGCGGGTCGTGATTTGTCCCATGTGTATCGAGAAAGCTCCTGAGACGGCTTCGGGCTTTCGATTTGCTTTGAAAGCCCAGTATCTGGAATCATCCTTTTTTGCGAGCCATGATGAAGTGATATGCTCCTGCTTCC
>WFSD01000137.1 GCA_015486235.1 Anaerolineae bacterium | reverse complement strand
ACGGAGCAGCGTAGGAGAGTTGATGAAAGTGTTCCGGTGCATCTGGCCATGTCGTACGAATTCCGCGTGCTTCAGCCCCGGGATCATCCGAAAGACTCTGTCCTGCTCCCCCCACCTCAGGTTCGTCTGGAAGCCAACCATGTTGTAGAGGCTGCCTGCCAGGTTATCCTGCCGGAGCTGCACCACCGCGTATGGGCGCTTCCCGGTTCGGGGGTCGCGCAGCCCGACAGGGCGCAGCGGCCCGAAGGCCAGAGCGTCCTTTCCCCGACGGGCTATCACCTCCACCGGGAGGCAGCTTTCGAAGAATCGCTCGTCCTCCCGCTCGAAATCCCGCAGCGGTATCGTTTCCGCTTCCAGGAGAGCATCCACGAAGAGATAGTACTCCTCCCTGTTCATCGGACAGTTGATGTAATCCCCCTGGCCGGAGTCCCTGCCGTACCGGGATTGGCGGAACGCTACGGTCATGTCTATCGAGTCGGCGGCAACGATGGGGGCCATCGCGTCGTAGAAATAGAGGTAGTCCTGACCTGTCAGCCGAGCTATGTCGCGCGCCAGCGGCTCCGATGTGAGGGGCCCTGTGGCGATGATCATCGGATCTTCCTCCGGCACCCGGGTAATCTCCTCCCGCCGAACCTCGACGAGAGGGTGGTTTTCCAGCGCCCCTGTGATCCTATGGGAGAAAGCGTCGCGCCCTACGGCCAGCGCCCCGCCAGCGGGGAGCGCCGTCTCGTCCGCAGCGGCTATGATCAGCGAACCGAGCCGCCGCATCTCCTCCTTCAGAAGCCCCATGGCCCTGTCCAACGACCTGGAGCCGAAGGAATTTGAGCACACTAGCTCGGCGAATCGCCCTGTGGTGTGGGCTGGCGTCATCTTTTTCGGGCGCATCTCGTACAGGAGGGTGGGGACGCCGCGGCGCGCTGCCTGCCATGCCGCCTCCGACCCAGCCAAGCCTGCTCCGATTATCGTTATTCGTTCCTTCACTGGTAGCATCTTCCTTAACCGCGGTGGTTGTTGCCACGCGGGGTGTAGGTCTGGAGTGCTCTCCGTTTAGAATGTCCACACTCAATCGATGATTTTCAAGTGTCTGGGTGCCTCGTCAACGCGGGAAGCGTAAACCCCTCGGTACTCCGGTGGCAGCGACTTTGCCAGTTGAACCATGACATCATCGCCTATTTCGTCCAGGATGCCAGGGCGCATCTTGCCCGGGGGCAGCTCCAGCCGGAACACCGACCCGAACCGGAACGTGAATCTTGGCCTGCGAAGCTGCAAGTACGCGCTGGGGAACTCCGGCGTCCCTGTGATCCCGACTACCTGGATCGGTGCGCCGGAGTGGAGCGCGATGTACGCCACTCCGCCTTTGGGCTGCTGCAAGGCATGGTCCTTGCTTCTGGTGCCCTCGGGCGCAATGACAAGAATATGTCCTGCAGCCAGCACGTCCAGTGCTGCTTTCAGCGCTTTCCTGTCCACTGCCTTTCGACGCACCGGTATCACACCGAACTTCGCCATCGTCCACCCAATGACGGGGATGTCGAAATTCTCTATTTTTGAGATTGGCACGTTGTACCTGGGCAGGATGGAAACCAGAACGTAGGGGTCCAGGTAGTGGATGTGATTGAAAGCCAGAATGAGGGGCCCCTTTGTCGGCACCCGTTCCAGGCCATGTACCTCCACTTTCGTGAGGGTGACGCTCAGGGTGTGAAGTACCCATTTGAAAAATCGGTGCCCGAGGGGTGTTGGCGATCCGGGCGGTGCGGTCAGGCGTCGATAGTAATCTTCGTCGAATCGTCGAGTCATATCAGGGATCTTCCGCCAGCTTCAGGGCCTTCTCGAAGACCTCTTCCACGCTCATGTTGGTGGTATCTATTATTACGGCGTCGTCTGCCGGGCGCAGCGGGGCAATGTCACGGCAGGAATCTATCTGGTCTCGGTGCATTATCCACCGGAGCACTTCGTCGAAAGAGGACTCCACGCCTCTCGCGGCCATCTCCTTGTGACGCCGGTGCGCCCTTTCCTCGGGCGAGGCATCCAGGAACAGTTTCAGGTCGGCGTCCGGCATTACGACGGTGCCTATATCACGGCCCACCATGACGACTTTGCCATGCTGGCCTATCCGACGCTGCAACCTGGTGAGTGCCCGGCGCACGCCGGGGTACGTCGAGACCTGGGAGACCACCGCGTTCACCTCCGGCGTCCGCAGGCTCCAGGTCACATCTTCGCCGTCCAACAAGATATTGTATTGCCGTCCATCGTCGTATCCGTCAGGTGGAAGTATCTCCAGCCTGATGGATTGTGCCAACCGCGACACCTTTTCCTCGTTGGCGATCTCCATGCCGCTGCGGAGCGCAGCCAGAGCTACAGCCCGGTACATAGCGCCGGTGTCCAGGTAAAGGTATCCCAGGCGCCTGGCCAGCATCTCGCCGATGGTGCTCTTCCCCGATGCAGCAGTGCCGTCTATTGCAATGGTTGAAGCATGTGTCAAATTCTTCTCCAAAAATAGCCAGGATTTGCGCACGAGAGCCCAAAATTCGCAGACGCTTTCGGGCAGGGCAGCGGAATATCGCGCCGCTGCTGTTTCCCGAGAGCCTACTCCGTCGGAAAATTGGCTCTGTAAAGAGCATTGTCCGTCACGTAATAGAATTCTCCGCCACTCTCGTTGACATAAATGCTCCTCACTTTCCCAAGAATCTGCGGGTCCTCAGCCAGGCGAAACTGGCGTTGGAAATGACCTTCCTTGTCTATTTGCACGATCCGGTCGTTTCCCGCATCGGCAATGTAAATGGACATGGTGTGATCATCGGTGAACATCGCCGTTGGGGAGCGCAATGGCATATCCAGGCCAATGAGATTGAAATCAGTCACTTTGCCGGCAAAAAACTTCAATATGCTCCCATTGCTGTACAGCAAATAGATGCTGCCGTCTATGGACATGTCCACGACGCCGGCCAGGTCCATGGGCGTGCCAGCTGGAAAGTACCCTTCGGGAGCATTGGGGTAAGCGGTACCTGCCGGCACATACCGCCATATCTGGTTGCTCTGGTTGTCCAATACATACAACCTCTCCATGTAACTCCCGATGATTTGAGGCATCTTCCACGCATCGGTGTCCTTGAGATCTACCTGCCGAACGCCTCCCCACCCTGCGCCGAGGCGGAAAAGGTCATGCCCGCTATCCAGAAGCATCAAGCCACTTTCCTGCCAGTTGGCCGTAGCAAGCATCCATGCCATATCAATCGGGTCTCCCACAACGGCAGTGCCGACCACGTCGCCCTTTTTCAGCACCGGCTTAGAAGGCTGGTCCCCAACCAGTGAATCTCCGGCGTCGTTCAGCCTATCCCTGTACAGCGCTCCCTCACCCTTGTCCAGCACATAGATTTCCTGCCCGGCGGCTATCACCCTGCTAAGTCGATGCGTCCCTCCAGAGAAACTCCTCAGCTTCCAGGGCATATACAGCAACGTGACTTTGTTGATTTTGTCCTGTGCCTTCCGAATTTTGTCTTGCAACTGAAGGACTTTCTCGTCATTGGGCCGGAGTTGCAGCGCTTCCTGGGACTCATCCCATGCCTGCTGAAGCTTCTGGCGGGCCACGCCTTCCTGAACCCCTTCCTGGCTGGCCTGGTCGAGCAGCGACTGGACGTTAGTCACCAACGCCGTGTAGTGTTCTTTCTGCACTTTCTGGTGTTTCCACCAGAAACCAGCGCTTAGTGCCACTACCAACAAGGGCAAGAGAATTGCTATCCAGAAGACAGGGATCTTTTTATGGCGTGGGATCGACGGAGGCTTGATCTTGGGAATCGGGACTGCAGGTGTCGCTGGGGTTTTCCCTTGCTCCTCTTCATGAATGATCTCCTCCGCGGGCTGCTCTTCCATGACAGGTGCTCTCAAATCAACCGCCCCCATCTCCAGGGGGGGTAGGTCGGGGGACAACAGCGCTGATATGCCGTTGGTCGCGTCGGCAACCGAGCCGCTGTCACAGAGCACCGGTTCCACTTTGTCCGCTCCTATGGAATCTATCACGTTGAGCCACGCACGCGAGAAAAGATAGACTGCATCCCCTTCCTGGAGGTGCAGGTGGGAGATAATCGGCTGTGCATCCGGGTTCCCCAGTGGCAGGAATACACCCTCTACCAGAGGAGAATACCAGCTCAGTGTTCCCCCGATGCATGTGCCTATCAGTGCCTCCCCGACCTGGGTCAGGTAAGCGTGACTGCCACGCAGGAGCAACATGCTGACATGGAGATGGATGTTCCTCCTCCGTGCAGCTTCGTTGGCGGCTCGAACCGCTTCGCCCAATGCTGCCTCAAGGTCACCCAACCCACTGTTGTAGAATTTTGCCTGGATTACCCTGCTGATGGCTTTCTCCGCCTCTTCATCTCTCTCCGGACTCTCTACCAACACGTAGAGGTTGCCGCGCCCGCCATCGGAGGAATAGCCGGGTTCCGGTTCCACCACGGAGATCAAACGCGAGGATGGACGGACGTGCTTGCCCTCCCAGTGGAACACTCCGCTTTCGATTTTCCAGGATTGTACGCTCATGGATGTTCCCTCGTTTCCCCTAACGCCGATATCATTGCTGTCCCTGTGACTCCCTGTACATGTGGAACACACGGGTGGCATGGTGCATCAACATCTCTATCCAGTCGGGGTCGAGATTCTTGCTCTGGAGGTAAAGCTTGAGCAGATCGCCGGGCGTCATGCCCTCCACGTTACTCGCGCCCAGGCGGACTCGATCCTGCCGGTCCACCTGCTTGATGATGCTCGCCACGCTGAACGCCGGCGCTAGCGCCTGCCTGACTTTCCCCTCGTCCAGATAGGGTTCCTGGCCTGACTTCATGCCGATGCGCAAGCGCACCACAGCTTCCGTGATATCCTTGTGCCGTATAGCCTGCAACACTTTTTCTGTAGGATTGTCGCTCTCCCGCACATCTACGCTGATATCCACGAAAGGGCGCGCGTGGACATCGACAAACCTCCATCTCGCTTTCTTTCCCTCGAAATCCACTACGACGAAACCCTTTGGCTCCCTGGCTTCCCCGAAATCTATCCGTTCCATGCTGCCTGGGTACACAGAGGGTGGGTCGTCCAGCACTTCCTGGTGCTTGTGTATGTGCCCCAGCGCCACGTAGTCGAACGCCGGATTGTGCAGGATGTTCCTGGGGAGAATTATGTCGGTTCCCAACATCACGCTCCGTTCAGATCCGAAAACAGCCCCCTGGACACTGCCATGGAAGGCGAATATCGTAGGCACGTTTCTGTCCAGTTTCGAGATGAGGCCATCGAGGCCCTCCCGGACGCGGTCCAGGATCAGTTGCTCTATCTCGTCCAGGCTCTTGGCGTGATATTGCTGGTGGGCCAGGAAAGTACCCCTGGTGATCCAGGGGAGTGCTACTATTTGCACGGGCCCCGACTTCGTCTGGATCATGTGGTTTCCCGGTCTGCGTGCCACCGTGATGTTCGGAACCGAAAGCGTGGAAAAGATGTCCAGTGCGGTGGCACCTCGCTGGGAAGCCGGAACATCATGGTTGCCCACCAGGAGAAATGTGGGTATCTGCTCTGCCACCGCCAGCTTCCAGATGCGCTTTGCGAATTCCCTCTGGTACGTGGGAGACGGAGTCCGGTTTTTGAAAGCATCTCCTGCGAAGAGCACCATGTCTGCTTTTTCCTCGATAGCGGTTTCCACAAGCAGGTCAAGCGCCCTCAGGAAATCATTGACACGGGAGGACAATCCCGTCACAGGATCCAGGCGCCCGTAGTTCTCCATCCCCAGGTGCAAGTCTGCAAAGTGGATGATGCGCATAGCGCCCGAACTCCTCCTGTAAGTTCTTGTTTACTATCGGGAAACCAGACTACGACATTTTACTACGGTTCCGCGTTTGCCGCAAGAACGTGTTTGGCAAGTCCTGACAATTTCGAGTGTGAACCGCCTGTGGAACCTCTCCTGTCTGAGGTTCCTTTCCTTTTTCATTCTGGGGCGGGGAGTGGATCTTCTCAGATGAGGCCGATATCAGGGGGAACAATTGGCGATTGGGACCGGAATCCATATGGGATATTCACAGGCAAGAGAGGGCGCGGTAAGCCAGGGTGTGGTGGTAGCCCAGGGCGTGGCAGTAGGGATTGGAGTCGGCGTGAACATAGCGATAGGCCAGGGCGCTGGGGTAGTCGGGATTGGAGTCGGTGTGGGCATAGCAGTAGGCCAGGGCGCCTGGACGGTCGGGGTCGGCGTCCGCGTGGGATGCCCACGGGTTGGGCAGGGCGTAGCACTGGGAACAGGAATGGCGGTAGGCCCTCCGATGGGAGGTGTCATCGACGGCACAGGTGTAGTGGTAGGCCCTCCGATGGGAGGTGTCATCGACGGCACAGGTGTGGTAGTAGGTCCTCCGATGGGAGGTGTCATCGACGGCACAGGTGTGGTAGTAGGTCCTCCGATGGGAGGCGTCATCGACGGCACAGGTGTAGTGGTGGGCCCTCCGATGGGAGGCGTCATTGACGGCACAGGTGTAGTGGTAGGCCCTCCAATGGGAGGCGTCATCGACGGTACAGGTGTAGTGGTAGGCCCTCCAATAGGAGGCGTCATTGACGGCACAGGTGTAGTGGTAGGCCATCCAATAGGAGGCGTCATCGACGGCACTGGCGTAACGGTAGGCCCTCCGATGGGAGGTGTCATCGACGGCACTGGCGTAACGGTAGGCCATCCAATAGGAGGCGTTACCGAAGGTACGGCCGGGACGGTAGGCCACCCTATGGGAGGCGTCACCGACGGCATTGGTGTAACGGTAGGCCATCCGATGGGAGGCGTTGCCGAAGGTACGGCCGGGACGGTAGGCCACCCGATGGGAGGCGTTGCCGAAGGTACGGCCGGGACGGTAGGCCACCCGATGGGAGGCGTTGCCGACGGCATTGGTGTGACAGTAGGCCATCCGATGGGAGGCGTCGCCGATGGTGTGGTCGGGATAGTAGGCCATCCTGTGGAAGGCGTTGCCGAAGGTGTGGCCGGGACGGCAGGCCATCCTGTGGGAGGCGTCGCCGATGGTGTGGCCAGGTGTACCCCAATCTCCGTTGGATAAGGTGTCGACGTGATGCCAGGTGTGGCAGTGCGACCCGGTGCAGGAAGCGTCGGATTTCCGCTTGTTGGCGT
>WFSD01000136.1 GCA_015486235.1 Anaerolineae bacterium | reverse complement strand
ATGTAGAGCGATAACAGTTCTGGGGATTCCTGGGGGCCCTACGGGCCCCCAGGAATTACTTCGCTCTCCCCGCAATGGAAGTTCTTTTCAGTGGAGTCAACCTTGTGATATAATTCTGATGGTTCTTGGGTACGCCACGGACATTGCCGAGGATGCGAGCCTATGGGAACGCAAAATTCTGATAATCTATGTGGCAAGGAACTCAAGAGGCTGGCGAGTGTAGTCGAGACGAGTTGTGCCCTCGCCGAAGATGCTGATCTGAGCTCTCTGCTGCAAAGGATAGTCGACTCGGCGGCCGAGCTTACAGGCGCGGAGTTAGGCGGGCTGCTGGTCTTGAATCAGGAAAATACAGGCTATGAGTTCTTCAAGGTGACCGGATGCTCTGACAAACCGGAGGGGTTCCCTACAGGAAATGGCATCCTCAGCATCCCTTACAAAGAAGGTATCCCTTTAAGATTGGATGACATACGCAAACATCCCCGAGCGGTAGGCACTCCCCCTGGTCACCCTGAGGTACAAGCGTTTTTAGGAGTGCCTTTGCACATCCGCGATAAAGTGCTTGGCTCGTTGTTTGTAGGAAAAAGACCAGGGAGAGAGGCTTTCTCAAAAGAAGACGAAAATTCATTGATGGCTTTTGCTGCTCAAGCGGCTCTAACCATCGAGAACACCAGACTATACGAACGTGCTAAGGAGTTAGCAAGGCTGCAGGAGAGAAAGCGGCTCGCCCAGTCCTTACATGAAACGGTTGTACAATATTTGTTCTCCATCGAATTGGAGGCCAGCAGACGCCTGGGACCAACAGAACCTTGCTGGAGAAAACTGCTCACGATACAGCGCCTTGCCGAACGTGCCGGTGACGAGCTCCGTAGCGCAATTTTTGCCTTGTCTTCTACCCTGTCTGCGAACGAAAAAGGGCTATCGGCGATATTAAAAGACCTAGTGCAAGGATTCGAGGAAACTTCCGGAGTCCAGGCATCAATGCTACTTCCGCCGGATCTGCCAGAGACCCCTCCCGTTATCAATGAAGCCATTTACAGAATTGTGAGTGAGGCTCTCTCCAACGTTAGAAAGCACTCCCAGGCATCTGCCGTGGTTGTCACTCTCTCTCACGACAAGTCCTCCGTCTCAATAGCCATTCAGGACAATGGCCATGGGTTGGATTTAAGGAAGAAAGCGGGGCCACATTTCGGGTTGCTCACGATGAAGGAAGTAGCTAACAATGCCGGCGGAGAGATCACTATTGCAAACAACAAAGATGATACCGGCACAGTGGTCCGGGCCACTTTTCCTCTGAGCAAGGAAAAAGGCGTAAAATGAAAAAAATCCGAGTGGCGATAGTGGACGACCATTGGGTCGTAAGAGCTGGCCTCAGAGCCACTCTGGAACCCGACCCTATGTTCGAAGTAGTCGGCGAAGCTTCCGGCGGCAGAGAAGGGCTGGAACTTCTGCGCGAGAAGAGCCCTGACGTGGCATTGGTAGACATAAGGTTGCCGGATATGAGCGGCACAGAATTGTGCCAGAGGGCTACAATGGAAGAGATACCCACCGCCATAATCATACTCACGGCCTTTGTCAATTGGAAGTTGGTGCAAAGCTGCCTTAAGGCAGGGGCAAAAGGCTACATACTGAAGGAAACAAGAGAGTTCAATTTGAGAGAAGCTTTGATATCAGCAGCGCGCGGCGAGGTAGTTCTATCCCCTAAAGCGGCCGCCCTGGTCGCAAAATACGTGCAGACCCAGAAACAGGCAGACAACGAACTGATACTTTCCATGAGAGAAATGGAAGTGCTGCGTCTCATGTCACAGGGCATGAGCAACAAAGAAATAGGCGAGCATCTCTTCCTCAGCGAGGGAAGGATAAAGGACTACGTGAGCAATATCCTCCATAAGTTAGGCGCCAAGAACCGTGTAGAGGCAATTTTGATAGCTGTCCGGCTCGGGTTTCTATAAAAACCAACCACCCGTATGCCCCAAGTCCATCCAGATGGCTGTTGACACATGCCCCCCTCCCCTTTATACTGTATTATTGAATCTACAATTTCCCTACGGTCAGATAGCAAGCTACCAGGAGGATCGACTATGAAAACAGTTTTCGTGAACCCCGAGAAGTGCATCGGATGCAGGCATTGTGAGGTGGCATGCGCAATTGAGCATTCTCAGAGCAAAGACCTGTTCAAAATGTTCGAAGAGGTGCCACTTTCTGAACCCAGGATTCACGTGGAAGTTGGCGTGAATTTCCTCACCTTTCCCAATCGTTGCAGACATTGTGATCCGGCACCGTGTATGCAGGTCTGCCCCACAGGCGCTCTCCATCGCGATGAGGAAACCGGTTCTGTCCTCGTCAATTACAATAGCTGCATCGGATGCGCGATGTGCGCCATGGTGTGTCCTTTCGACATCATCACTTTCAACAAAGTATGGAACGTGAACTTCGATCACGAGGTCAACGCCAAGTGCGATCACTGCATCGACCGCCAGCGGGAGGGACGAGAGCCTGCATGTGTCGAAGCATGCAAGACAGGCGCACTGGAGTTTGGAGAGGTCAATGATCTAATTCGAGCGGCCAGGAAAGACTTTACAGTGAGGATGACCAAATCTGCGGGAGCTGAAGTGGAAGTTCCAAAGGTTCCGGTGAATGTCCAGTCCTTTAGAGACATTATGGCACAAGTGAGCGCAATAGGCCCATTCCAAGAAGATTAGAAGGGAGGAAAGAATGTATGTAGATCCGTTGGTTGCAAAAAAAGAAGCCGAAAAAAGGGCTCTGGATAAGACCGACCAGGAAATCATCGAAAAAGCAATGCACGATGGTCTTGAAACAGCCTGGGATAGGCTTGCAAAGCAGCAGCCTCAGTGCGGGTTTGGCCAGCTTGGCGTTTGCTGCAACAGATGCGCAATGGGGCCCTGCAGGATTGATCCATTCGGAGATGGACCGAAGAGAGGTGTATGCGGTGCAACGGCAGATTTGATTGTCGCGAGGAACCTGCTAGATGACCTTTCTGTCGGCGCGGCCGCACATTCGGACCATGGAAGGGAGGTTCTGGAAGTCCTCTTAGACACAGCGGAGGGAAAATCACAGGGGTACCAAATAATAGACGAGGAGAAATTAGGGAGTATCGCTGCTGAATATGGCATAGGGACAGAGGGAAGGAGTAAAGAGGAAATAGCAAAAGATGTCGCTTTGGCACTGCTCGAGGAGTTCGGAACAATAAAGAACAAAATCCAGTTTGCAGAGAGAGCGCCAGAGAAAACGAAAGAGATGTGGAAAAAGGCAGGCATCATGCCACGGAGTGTCGATAGGGAAATTGTGGAGAGCATGCACAGAATCCACATGGGTGTCGGTGCAGATTACGCAAATATTTTGCTCCATGGGCTCCGTACCTCTCTTTCCGATGGATGGGGCGGCTCAATGATGGCAACGGATGGTTCCGACATCCTATTCGGTACACCCACGCCAACCAGTTCCTGGATAAACCTTGGTGTTCTCAGCAAGGACGAGGTAAATGTAGTACTTCACGGTCATAACCCCATCCTTTCCGAGATGATTGTGAAAGCAGCAAACGATCCTGAATTGGTAAAACTCGCAAAGGAGAAGGGCGCAAAGGGAATCAACCTCGTAGGCATGTGTTGCACAGGAAATGAACTGCTCATGAGGCACGGTATCCCAATTGCGGGGAATATGCTGGACCAGGAGCTTGCCATCGCAACAGGTGCGGTGGAGGTAATGGTCATCGATTACCAGTGCATATTCCCATCAATCACAGCGACGGCAAGCTGTTATCACACAAAGGTCGTTGCAACCAGCGAAAAGTCCAAAGTTCCTGGTGCAATCTACAAGGAATTCAAGCCCGAGACCGCCCTAGATTCGTCGAAAGAGATCATAAGAATGGCTATAGAGAACTTCCCGAACCGAAATCCGGATAGGGTGAAGATTCCTGACAAACCTATAAAGATGATGGCGGGGTTCTCTGAAGAGGCGATCAGAAAAGCACTGGGGGGGAGTTACAAGCCTTTGATCGACGCCATTGTAGCCGGCAAAATCAGAGGTGCAGTAGGTATGGTAGGGTGCAACAATCCCAAGATCAAGCAGGACTATGGTCACGTAACTCTCGGCAAAGAGCTCATCAAGAGAAATATCCTGGTTGTTGAAACGGGTTGTGCTGCTATTGCAAGCGGAAAGGCCGGCCTGCTTCTCCCAGAAGCGGCTGATATGGCAGGAGAAGGGCTAAAATCCGTCTGTAAAGCGCTAGGTATTCCGCCAGTGCTTCATATGGGCTCCTGCGTCGACTGCTCGAGGATCCTTATGCTGGGCGCAAATATTGCGAAGGAATTGGGTGTGGGCATTGAGGATCTACCACTTGGTGGTGCAGCCCCCGAATGGTACTCCCAGAAAGCGGTATCCATAGCGTCGTACTTCGTTGCTTCGGGAGTTTACACAGTGCTTGGAATTCCTCCAAAGATCTTTGGCAGCCCCAATGTTGTCGACTTACTTACGAATAAACTCGACGGGGTGGTTCACGCCACGTTTGCGGTGGAACCAGACCCTGTGAAAGCTGCAGATCTCCTCGAAGCAGTGATCGAGAAGAAGCGAAAAGCGCTCGGGATCTGAACATGCCGTGCCTGGCGTAACGTCTGCGTGGGGGCGACTCGAAGCCGTCCCCACGCAGGTTTTCGCGCCGGGAACCGGGTGAGAAACGTGCAGAGGGAGGCCACATAGAAAAGGACGAAAACGCTGCCAGACGGAAGCGGATTTTCGATGTAGCCAACGCTCTCAAGCAGGCACCCAGTAACACAGACAAGGGCTTCCGTGTGGTCATCACTGGCAAGGGAGGTGCCGGAAAGATTACCCTCACGGCGCTTTCGTCCAAGCTCTTCGCGGGGAAGGAGTACAACGTTCTGGCCGCGGACGAAGACCCGCAGGCAAACTTCCCCTACTCGCTGGGAATACCACCAGATCAGGAGATCACGCCTGCTTCCAGGAACCTGGAATCGAGGAGAAAACAGGCGCACGACCCGGTGAAGGTCGGGGTGCCATGCTCGCCCTTAACCCGGATGTCTCCGACGTGGTGGAGAGGTCCGGCATCAGGACGTAGGATGGAATCGACCCGCTGGTCATGGGGAGCGTGATCCAGGCCGCTGCAGGCTGCCTGTGCCCGGAGAATGCTCTACTGGATGCGGTGATGGACTACATCAGCCTGCGGGAGGGCGAGGCCATCCTCATGGACACGCAGGCGGGCGCTGGCCCAGGGGTTCAAGCAGGCGGCCATACTGACGGAGCCCGCTTTCAACGCCTTGCCAGGTTGCCCGGCATTCGGCGAAACTTTCCCGGCAACTCGACATCCCCCACGTGCGCCTGGCAATCAACAAGGTGCGCAGTAGCCAGGATGTGGAGAAATTGAAGAGAATCACAGGCAAGAGCCTCGATCATTTCGACGAGGTCTTCACCCTCCCCTACGACGAGCAAATACTGCTCACGGAGCCCGATGTCTCCCTGCCGCTCCGGCAAGATTCGCCCTACGCGGCAGCGGTTGGAGAGATAGCCGGGGTCCTGGAAAGATACGGAGTCGAATTATGAGCAAAGGTGTTGTGATCATAGGTGCTGGCCCCACCGGAGTTACCACGGTGGAAACTTTGCGTTCCCAGGGATACGATGGCCCTATCACCATGCTGACCAGGGAACCCTTCCCGCCCTACTCCCCACCGCTGATGGCAGACTACCTGGAATCCCGCGGAGGAAGCGACCTGATCTTCTGGCGGGGCAGGGATTTCTGCGAAAAGTTCGACGTACGTTGCCGTACCTCCGCCGAGGTGGGTAGCGTGGAGCCAAAACAGAACCGGATCACCCTCACCAGCGGGGAACAGATCGAATATGAGACTCTGGTGATAGCCTCCGGCGGGGAAATGGCGGTTCCCCTGCGTTGCGAGTGCAAGCCTGGCGGCAAGAAAGAAAAGTTTTACAACTTCAAGTCCCTGACAGCCGTCACGAAGCTGCTATCCGAGGTGGAAAAAGGGGCCAGCAAAGCGGTGGTGATTGGCGCCGGGTTCATCGGCATAGAGATCGCTATCACGCTCCGGGGGATGGGGCTGTCGGTCATCGTGGTGGAGATGCTGGACCGCATCCTGCCCAGGATGCTCACCAAAGACGTTGCCAAGCCGCTGGAGGAGATCGTGCACGGCATGGGGATAGAGCTTCTGCTGGAGCACAAAGGGGAGGTCCTGCGGGGAGGGGAATCGGCGGAAGAGCTGCACCTGTCCAACGGCAAGGTCATCAAAGGTGACCTGTTCATCGCCGCCACTGGAGTCAAGTCGAACATCTCCTTCCTGGAAGGGAGCGGGATAGCCACGCGGCGGGGCATTCCGGTGAACAGGTACCTGCAGGCGACTTTCGAGAACGTGTTCGCCGGAGGGGACGTCACGGAGGTGCCCGACCT
>WFSD01000135.1 GCA_015486235.1 Anaerolineae bacterium | reverse complement strand
GCACCTACATTATAGGCTATTTCGGTGCTCTTGGTGCGGAAGACGTACCTGTAATTACCCTCCTCGAAGATGCGATGAGTGGCGCAGGTGTACAGCACCGTTAGTTTCCTTAATTCCTCTGCTACCGGAGCCACGGCCAAGCAGTTGGCGCTGGAAACGTAGCCGATGACCAGGTCCACTTTCTCATCCATGACCAGGCGACGATATTCGGATACCTGCGTGTCCGGCCCGCCGGCCTCGTCCACGTAGATAGCGCGGATGGGCACACCTCCGATACCAACGGTGTTATAAGGCGAGGGAGCCTTTCCGGCATTAAGGCTCGCCACTAAGAGGTCCGCAGCGTTGCGTGAGGGCTCTCCAAAGAGGGCGCCGGGGCCGGAAAGGAATGTCACGATGCCGATTTTCAGCTCTTTCGGGGCCCCTTTGGGCAAGGAGGGAGTCGGCACAACCGTCTCGGTTTTGGTGGGCGCGGGTGCGCCTGGCGGGGCGCAGGCCGCAAGTAACATCAGGAACACAAGAAGTATGCTTAGGGAGCGGAATATTCTTGATCTGCCCATAGTCTTTCCTCCATATTAAAAGGGATTAAAGCCTTTCTTCAGGGGTTACTATAGCAGGAAATGATTGTCTTGTCAAATGACAAGACAAATGCGAAAACGAGGTAATTCCTGGGGGCCCTGTGGGCTCCCAGGAACTTACTACCTGCCCTTCGGAAGGCTTTGATCAGCCCCAGGAAAGTCACAGCACAGGCCCCGTGAAATAGTATTCCACAGGGCAAGCCATGTATCGAGCGTGAGAGCTTCCGGAAGCATTATTGGGCTTCGATCTCGGAGACATCTGCGCTGTGTGAGCTGCCATTTCGCCGCCCACTACATCATGCTGCGCCTGCCGTTGAACCCGACAACGGAATTGTGTCGGATTTACAGTACCGAATGAATTGGTAGCGCTCCAAACTGGTGTGATGGCACGGTCTTTGGCCCTCACCCACCCCAACCCTCTCCCACCGCAGTGGGCGAGGGAGGGGCTGCCAGATAGCCGGTTCAAGCGAGTTCCGCTTTCTCACCGTCAGAAGCAGCCTCGGGAATGTCGCACCGGGGGCGAGCTAACAGCTCGCCCTACAAAACCCTCCGCGGCTGGCGCGCTCAACAATAGAAACGACTCAAGAGCGCCGACTCGACACGATTCGCCGACTGCCCACGGGGCAGGCCGCCGCAGGCGGTCTGGGTGACAGGTGAGGGCAACAAAAGGTTTCCTTCGCATTTTGCAAGGCAAGCTCATCACACTACTTTTGAGCGCTAGCGAATGAATTCGGTGGACGCCAGGAATATAACGCCCCTCTGGCAGGTTCTGTGATGATCTCCTTTTGTCAGGATAATTTGTGAATGTTGCAATTATGGGAGAGGGGGAGCTGCGGACAAAGTCTGATGGTGGCTCACGAGAAGCCCAGCGGGTGCGGCGAGCGAGGCGCGCGAAAAGGGGGTCGAGGGGTAGATGGGGGCGGATAGGCGAACGCCTGCTCCACGCTCAAATGCGCTCCCACCGCACCGGACATCCCGTGGAAGGTACTGCCAAAGGCAATGCCTCCGGCTACCCGTTGAAGGACCATGCGCTCCCTCTCCCGGATCCGGCAGTTAACCCGCTTCAGGCAAGCACTCTCTAGCGCGGGGTGACCTGATAATTCGGGGCTTCCTTGGTGATAAAAACACTGTGTGGGTGACTCTCGATCAATCCCGCATTGGTAATACGCACGAAACGCGCTTTCTCGCGTAGCTCCCGCAGGTCGGCTGCGCCGACATAGCCCATACCCGAACGCAACCCTCCCATCAATTGAAACATGTAGTCCGCCAGGTGCCCTTTGTACGGCACCTGCCCTTCAATACCTTCCGGTACCAACTTCCCGGAGGATGCATCCAGATCGCTGACATCCTGAGAGGAAGCATAACGATCCCGGGATCGTCCTTTCATCGCACCCAGGGAACCCATGCCGCGGTATCCCTTGAACCGCCTTCCCTCGTAGATCACCATCTCCCCGGGCGATTCATCGAGGCCAGCAAGGAGTGAGCCCAGCATCACGGCGTCTGCTCCGGCTGCCAGCGCCTTGACGATATCGCCGGAGTATTTGATGCCGCCGTCGGCGATGACAGGGATGCCATAGGGCCGTGCGGCAGCCGCACACTCGGCAATAGCCGTCATCTGTGGCACGCCGGCGCCGGTGACAACACGCGTGGTACAGATGGACCCGGCACCCACGCCTACCTTGATCGCGCTCCCTCCCGCCTCGATCAGTGCTTCCGTGGCCTCCCGGGTAACGACGTTCCCTGCTAGCACCGGAAGATCGGGGGCAATCGTCCTGATCCGGCGAATGGTGCGTAAGACGTTGGCCGAATGACCATGAGCTGTGTCGATAGCCACGGCATCCACCCCCGCGTCCAATAGCAACTCCAACCGATCCTCAAGGTCTGTCCCCACCCCCACAGCCGCTGCGACCAGAAGCCGTCCCTGGTCGTCCGTCGCCGCATTGGGGAAATCCTGCCTTTTCAAGATATCCTTGTAGGTGATCAGACCACGCAAACGGAATTCCCTATCTACCAGCGGCAGCTTCTCGATCCGATGCCTGTGTAAGATTTCCTTAGCCTCTTCCAGCGACGTACCCACCGGCGCCGTGACGAGCCCCTCCGAAGTCATGTACTCTCGAACGGAGGCACCTGGGCGGGCAGAGAACCGGATGTCACGATTGGTGAGGATACCCACGAGCTTACCCTCGTCCGTGATGGGCACGCCGGAGATGTGATAGCGTGACATAATGGCCTCGGCCTCTGCCAGAGTGGCACCCGGCCCCAGAGTGATAGGATCCACAATCATGCCGGACTCAGACCGCTTGACCTTATCCACTTCGGCGGCCTGCTCTTCCGGGCTGAGGTTACGATGAATGACACCTATCCCGCCCTGACGGGCCAGAGCGATGGCCATACGCGCCTCCGTGACGGTGTCCATAGCTGCAGATAGGACTGGAATGTTCAGCCGCAGCCTCTCGTGCAGACGGGTATGCAGGTCCACGTCAGACGGCAAGACTTCCGTGTAGCCTGGGACCAGGAGCACATCATCGAACGTAAGAGCTTCATCACCTAGCAAATCGGCAAACTGCATTCTCTCCTCCCTGGTAATATGTTCCAAAAATAAGACGCTGGTTCCCGCAGGTTTCTATTAGCGCTTGACAAATTGGACTTTTGACAAACGGGGTGTTTTGTGTGGCTGCTGCCTCGCCGCCACACAAAACACCCCCTTTTTGCTCCTCCTCCCTCAATGTCGGGGCTGATAGAGGCCCAGCATGCTGGGCCCCGAGCGAACTGACACGCTCTACGACATCGCCTCGCCGATTCTCGTCGTCATGCAGCGCGCAGCCGCTCATTGCGGCTGCTCCATCTCTACCTCCTTCGCCGCTGGCAACACCACGAAGAAAGTGGAACCTTTCCCGGGAATCCCTTCGCTCTCCGCCCAAACGCGACCCCCGTGAGCAGCCACTATCTCTTTCACCAACGCAAGCCCTATGCCCGCGCCACCAAACCTCCTGGTAGTAGAGCCATCTATCTGATAGAAGCGCTCGAATATCCTCTCCAGCTTGTCCGGCGGTATCCCAATGCCAGTATCACTGATACTCAACAGAACCTCGTCCTTGGAATACGGCCGAAGACTCACAGTCACCTTGCCTCCATCCGGACTGAATTTTATAGCGTTCCCCAGAAGATTGCTCACAACCCTGGACAGGGATTCCCTGTCCCCCTTTATCATGGGTGTACTCCCAGAGAAATCCCGTTCGAACGTTATGTTGGCCTTCCCAGCCTCCAGTTCCATCTCTTGCATTATCCCCGAGACCAGCTTGCCCAAGTCGAATACCTCTCGCTTCGACAATCCCGTACCCGAGGCCTTGAGCATCAGCAGATCGTTCACCATCCTGACCAGATCTTGAGACCTGCGTACCATGACCTGCAATGCTTTCTCTTGTTCCAGCGTCATCTTCCCCAGAGCACCCGAAAGCATAAGCTCGGCATATCCTCTGATCAGCGCCAGCGGTGTGCGCAATTCGTGGGAGACATTTTGCACCAGCTCTTCTCGAAGGTGCAACGCCTCCTCCAGATCAGCATTAGCAGCCACGACTTCTTCGTACAAATGGGCATTCTCGAGGGCCGCAGCAGCCTGGTTGGCAAAAGTGGTCAACAGTGGCACCTGTGCACGGAAAGCGTAAGGCTGACGGCTGTGTACAAACAGTATGCCCAGTATCTTCCCTTTTGCCTGAATGGGCAGAGCAGCAAACGACCGGATACCGGCAGTAACAAGAGCAGGATTGGCCTTTATCAGATCCCCGTTCGGCCGCCGGAGCGGAGGGTTCATCGACCCATCGTCGGCGATCATATCCACGACCACCGGCTGCCCGCTATCCAACACATGGCGGGTGACGCCGCTGCTGCGGATACGCTGTGACACCGGAGGCACACCCCGGAAATCCTCAGTATCTAACACCGGCTCTCCATCCTCGTTCAGCAGCACCACGCTGGTGTAGTCCGAACCGACGACCGACCCCGCCAGGTCTACTATCTGCTTTAGTATCTCTTTCGCGTCCAGAGAAGAGGCAATGGCCTGCGAAGCACGGTTGAGGTTGGTCAGGCTTTGCAAATGGCGTCGTGTCTGCTCGTACAGCCGCGCGTTGGCAACCGCCACCGCCACAGTGGCAGCGATCGACTCCACCAACCTTCGGCGTTCGTCGTTGAAAAAAGCTTCCTGGTCGCTGTAGATATTGAACGCCCCCACC
Organism: Anaerolineae bacterium; assembly: GCA_015486235.1. Taxonomy (GTDB): domain Bacteria; phylum Chloroflexota; class Anaerolineae; order S016-19; family S016-19; genus S016-19. Next base: position 2,397 of record WFSD01000135.1, on the reverse strand, counting down.
ACTTCGTCCCCGCTGAGCAACGGCATACTCAGAGCAGAGCGGACCCAGTCGTCCACTCCCGGAATCGGCTGCCAGCGCTCGTCCTTTGTCACGTCATCCACCAGGGCCGGTCGCCGCTGCATTGCCACCCATCCAATCAGCCCATTCCCCAAACGCAGACGGAGCCTCTGATCCAGAGCATCCACTGACTCCGCACCATGACCGGAGACAGCCACAACCCGCAGGCGATCGCTGCCTGGCTCGCGCACCACAGCGATGCCGCGCACAGCCCCTATGACGGCACATACCTCGTCCAGTGTCAGCTGCGCGATTTGACGTATATCGAGGCTTTCGGAGATATTCCGACTCAGGCGGTACAGGAGTTCCAGACGCTCTTTCTCCTGGGCCAGCGAGGTGAATAACCGCGCATTCTCTACGACCACAGCAACCTGGTTCGCCAGGGCCTGGACGACAGATGCATCCGCTTCGGTATACGAACCGGGGTCCCCACTGTCGATCATCAGGATACCGATCATCTTGCCGCGCACCAATAACGGTGCTCCGATCCAGGATCGGACGTGCTCAGCCCCCGGTACCCAGACCCATCGTTCATCCTCCCGCACGTCGGGAATGACGAGAGGACGGAGGTCACGGGCCATTGTTTGCAGGATGGGACTATCGCTCAGGCGCAGCGGTATTTCCGTTCTCACCAGTTCCTCGTCCTCATAGCCAACTACAGCCGCCATGAGGGGGCTGCCTTTGTCGAAGAGCAGGACGGAGGCAGTATCATAATCCAGCAAGCGCCTGGCCTGGCGCAGGACGAGGGAGAGCACTTCGTCCAATTCCAGTGTCGAGCCCACAGCGCGAGATATCTCGCGCAGGGTATCAGCACGCTCCCGAGCGGCCTGCTCGGCCTGGTACAGCCGCGCGTTCTCGATAGCGGTTGCAGCATGGCTGGCAAAGGCACCGAGGCGCCGGGCGTCGGCAGCACTGAACTGTCTCGGATGGGTACTGATCACGCTCAAAAAGCCCACCGTCTGATCTTTTATCCGGATCGGCGCGGCGACGTAGGAACGCCGCCATTCCTGCCCCTCCCACGTCACCCACTGGGGATCGGTAGCCGTATCCGGGACCACAACCGGTTCCCCTTCCCGCACCATCTTCATCAGGTTGGGATACTTGGCGATAGGAATGGTAGCATTAGCAATCTGTTCGTCCGCACTCAGGTGATCGTACCCTCTCCAGCGGACCAACCGCGCGTTGGCGCCCTCGATCAGCATGATGTTGAAAGCATCGCCCGCGACGACCCGCTCCACCTGCTCCAGGATGTGGTCCAACACCTGATCCAGGTCGAGCGTGCTGCTGACAGCGGCAGCGGCCTCCTCCAGTGCCTCAGCCAGTTCCCGTTGCTCACGCTCGGCCTGATACAGCCGGGCATTCTTGATGGCAATGGATGCTTGCTCGGCCAGTGCCTGGACAAAACGGAGGTCGTCCTTGTCGAAGCCCGAGAGCTCCACGGATTCCAGGTTCACCACTCCTGCTACCCTGCCCTCCAAAAGGACGGGGACAGCCAACTCAGAGCGAATCTGAGGGTTGCCAATCAGGTAAAAGTCTTTCGCCTGGTTCACATCAGGGATGATAACCGGCTCACCGGTCCTGACGACCCTTCCGTGGATGCCCACGTCTAAGCCAAACTTTCTCCCTTTCAAATCCCCGGCCAACCCTCGGATAGCCCTTACCTCCCAAAAACCCTGTTCGAGGTCAGCCAGGGCCACATCAGCCGTGGCAGCACCGGTGGACTTCATCGCTTCTTCACACATCGTCTCCAGGACATGATCCAACTCTAAGTTGGTGTTGATTTCCTTGCCGATCTGGTAAAGGGCCGATAGGCTTTCGGCGTGTTGCCTCGCTTCATCAAAGAGCCTCGCATTCTCGATGATATTAGCCAGATGGCTGGCCAGGATGGAGAGGAGATGCAAATCGTCTTCGCCGAAGGCAGCCAGATGGCGGCTCTCCAGGTTCAGGGCACCGATGACCCGGTCGCCCGCTTTCAATGGCACGCAGATCTCGGAACGCGTATCGGGGTCACAGGCGCTATAGTGTTCGCTCTGGCGCACATCGTCCAGGAGAAGCGGTTGCCCGGTCTGGACCACCCAGCCCGGGACGCCCACGCCGATAGACCGGCGAACCAGCTTAGGCCCGCCAGGGAAGCCGGTCGAGGCGTGTATGACCAGTTCGTTCGTTTCCGGCTCTACCAGCAAGATGGCGATGTCGTCCGGGTGCATTGTCTCCTGCAGAGCGGCCAATGCGCGATCGAGGACTTCGTCCAGACGGATGGAGGAAGCAGCGGAAGTAGCCACATCAAAGAGGACCTCCAACTCAGTCGCCCGCCGGCGCGTTTCCTCATACAACCTGGCG
>WFSD01000134.1 GCA_015486235.1 Anaerolineae bacterium | reverse complement strand
GTGGAGGTCTCCAAGCAATCGCGAGAAAGTGAAGAATCTCAGCCTGCGTTTCCCATCCAACCACCCTTCCAGGTGAATTCTCTGGGCAAGGTCGCTTTCCAGGTGGCGGTATATCCATCCCTGGATCAGGCTATTGTAGTGAACGGGGAGCGTACTCCCTCCCTGGGGGGCACGGCACCTGATAACCATCTGCATCTCGACAACCCTCCCACCGGCGATTCGGGGCCTCGTGGGGCTGATAGGACGACCGCAATGCCGGCTTAACGTTGTGGTGAGGACACAAAGTCTTGCCCGGCAGCATGACATGATATCGGTGGTGATTGGCAGGCACGCTCCGCCCCTGCGATACAGAAAACCGATGCTCCCGGTCCAGCATCACATGAAAGAGGAACCCGACCGAGCCGGGCTGATGCGTTTCACAAATCGATATCCGTCATGGCTGAGGACGGGGGTGTGTCGGGAGGTTCGCTCTGCCGTTTCTGGATTCGGCCCGGACGATCTCCCTACCAGCATCACGCTGCCAGACTTTTTTCGTTCACAACACAACATATTGTACAACCACCAGATCGGGTATGTCAAAACGCATAACTATCGGGATTTCGAAGCAAATCGAAAGCACGAAATCGCTTCAGAAGCGCCTAGAAAGCTTCTGAAGCGATCCGCTACTTGCCGTTGGGGTTGATGTAGAGCGATAACGGTTCTGGGGATTCCTGGGGGCCCATAGGGCCCCCAGGAATTACTTCGTTTTCCCCTATCGAGGGCCGCGAGCAAACCTGGAACCCTGCAGTCAATCAGGACCCGCTTCAAAATCCTGTCCATGGGGATCATCCAATCCAGTGGTTACCCGCAACCCGAAGAATCCCGGTGAAGCGAGAAAATCAAAAAGGCAGGCCCATCCAGGCCTGCCTTTTCCCCCAACACCTGCCCTGCACTGATTACAATCCCAAATACGCCTTTCTAATGGAATCCATCTCCCGCACCTTGGATGACTCGCCTTCGATCTCTATCCTACCACTGGCGAGTACGTAAACATAGTCACTGACGGTAAGCGCCAGGTGCACATTCTGCTCCACTAGCAGCATGGTCATGTTTTGCTTCTTCAGTTCGTCGATGATGCTGAACAGTTCCTGCACCAGGATTGGCGCGAGGCCCAGGGACGGCTCGTCGAACATCAGCACATCGGGCTCTGCCATGATGCCTCGCCCAATGGCAAGCATCTGCTGCTCACCGCCGGAGAGTGTGCCCGCTTTCTGCTTCTCCCGCTCTTTCAGCCGTGGGAAGAGCTCGAATACCCGCTCTATGTTCTCTCCTGTCCTCTTTCGAGCCCGATCTGAGAATGCTCCCATCTCCAGGTTTTCCCTGACGGACATGTTGGTGAAGAGCTGGCGCCCTTCCGGCACCAGAACCAGTCCCGATGCAGCCTTGGCATGGGCCGATTTGTTGGTCACGTCCTGGTTTTTGAAGGATATTTTCCCGCCCCACGGCTTTATGAGGTGCATGATTGTGCGCAGCGTGGTGGTCTTACCGGCACCGTTGGAACCGATGAGAGTGGTCAGAGCCCCCTCTTCCATTTTCATCGAGATGTTCCACAGCACCTGCACTTCGCCATAGCCGGAGGATACATTCTGAAGTTCCAGCATCGTTCCCATTTCACCCCTCCCTCTCCGCGGCCAGGGCCTGCGCCACTTTGGGATCGCCAAGGTAAGCCTCAATGACCTTGGGATCGTTTACCACTTCTTTCGGGCTGCCCTCGGCAATCTTCTGGCCGTAATCCAACACGATGATTCTGTCGGAGATCCGCATGATGGCGTGCATCAGGTGCTCGATCATTAGAATCGTAATTCCGCCTAGCCTTATTTCTTCTATCACCTCTAACATGTTGGCTACCTCTGTTGGGTTTAGGCCAGCCAGCACCTCGTCCAGTAAAAGTACGTATGGCTTTGCGGCAAGCGCCCTTGCAAGCTCCAGACGTTTCTTCTCCGGCAGATTCAGCTTCTTGGCCAGAATATCCTTCTTGCCCAATAGCCCAACCCTGTTCAGGACCCCCAAAGCTGTTTCTTCTGCATCGCCCAGTGGCTGATTCTCACGGCCGAAGCAGGCCCCCGCAGTGACATTCTCCAGCACCGTGAGCTCATTGAGGGGATGCACCACCTGATGAGTTCGCGCTATCCCCAACCGTGCGATATTGTAAGCGGGCATGCCTGTTATATCCTTTCCCATGAACCGGTAGTGCCCGGCGGAGGGGGGAAACACACCGCTGATGACGTTGAACAGTGTCGTCTTCCCTGCTCCGTTGGGGCCTATCAAGCCGAGGATCTCACCCTTGTGAAGTTCCAGCGACACGTTGTCCACCGCCGTTAAGCCGCCGAAATTCTTCGTCACATTTTCCACTTTCAGGATGACTTCGTCGTTCATTCTAAGTACCTCCGCACTGACGGGATGCGCTGTCTGATCCATCCAACGACGCCCACCGGCACGAAGAGAATAATCGCCAGCAGCAGCAGACCGGCGATCACAAGGTGCATGCTCTGCAGCAGCGGATTCACGATCAGGGAACTGCGTATCTCCTCGTAGAGCGCTGCGCCGATGATCGGCCCGCTGACAGTGCCGAACCCGCCGAGCATGATCATGACCAACACCTCGATGGACATTTCCAAGTTGAATGCTTCGGCCGGCTCTATGTTCCCGTTTTTGAAGAAGTAGAGCACGCCTATGATCCCGGGCAGGAACGCCGAAACGGTGTACGCCAGATTCTTGAACATGGGGGTAGGGATGCCCATGACCATTGCGGCGTCCTCGTCCTCCCTAATCACCATCAGCCCCAGTCCGAATTTTGACTTCTCAATGGCGAAAGTGGCCACGAACGCGATGAGAGTTATTGCAGCCAGAAGGATGAATGACATCCAAAGGGCCTTGCCAGGGCCTCCGTATGCCTTATAAACATTGAAGTCCAACGACAGTCCAATACCGGACCCAAAAGGCTGGAAATTTGCGACGAATGCCAGCATCATCTCGTTGATGCCAATAGTCGCCAGGGCAAAGTATGCCCCCCGTAGCCTCAGGATGACCAGGCCCAACAGAAAGGCCAGGAGCGACGCGCTTATCCCGCCGATCAGCATGGCGGGGAAGATACCCCAGTGGAGCTTGCTCATCACGTAGATCCCCATGTAGCCGCCCAAGCCAAAGAAAACAATGTGGCCGAAGTTTACATACCCGGTGAACCCAAGGATAACGTTGAGGCTGAGGGCCATCGTTACGAACATCAGGATCAAGAAAAGATCCTCCCGCAGCGTGGGGTCGTTGGCCGCCACGGGCCATGCTGCAAACGCTGCAAGGATGACCAACCCTATCCATAGAAAAGGTGATTTCGTTATTCGTTTCATGACTATTCCTCTGATCCGAAGAGTCCTTGCGGCTTGACCAGCAGGATCAAGACAAACAGTGCAAACTCAATGACTGGCGTCCAGCTGGTGTCCATGAAGTTGGGGATCAAGCCTTCAATAAAGCCAAGGATAAGGCCTCCTACCAGGGAGCCAGCGGGGTTCCCTAGCCCGCCGAGGACGCCGATCACAAAGCTCTTCAGCTCGTAGCCGCTGCCAGAGAGGATGTTGAAAGGGAACAATGTGGCGATTAGGGCGCCAGACCCCATCGCCAGCAGGGTGCCGATTCCGAAGCTCAGAGCCAATATCTCTGTCGATGGTATCCCCATTAGCTCCGCAGCATCCCGGTTGTTGGAAACTGCCCGGATAGACTTTCCCACTCTGGTTCTGTACAGGAAGAGGTACAGAAGGGCCGTCACTATAATCGCAATCAAAGCTGCTATCACTTTCGTGCCGAGGATAGTAGAGCTGCCAATGCTGATAGATCCAAGGTCGAAGGCTATGTTTCGTGGGGTCGTTGTGAATGCAGCAGTGCCCGCTCCAATGATGATCATGCTGACTGCGAAGGTGGATAAGAGTGTTGTCAGATCGGGGGCATCCAGGATCCGGTGGATTGCGATCCCGTAGATGATTATCCCGAGGACCAGCCCAACCACGCCGACCAGGATGAAAGCTAGGTAAGGGTGCAAGCCCAAAATCTGGACTGCGAGCAGCGCCCCGAACATTCCCAGTGCGATGAGGGCTCCATGGGAAAGGTTTATCACTTCCATGACACCCCAGATGAGTGTCAGCCCCATGGCTGCCAGGCCATACACGAAGCCCATCAGGAGCCCATCAACTAACGACGCAATCAACGCACTAGCATTTATCGCCATAGATTGGAACCTCCTGTGGTTCACGAAGCCACGCACAGTCCACCACTGCCGATACTCACTGAAGTGTCTGCACTGAGAAGTCCTTCGGTCATAGTTCTTCATAGAGACTTCTCATGGAGATGCTTTCGACTGCGCAGGCTCTACATTAGTATTGTAATTGACCGTGAGCCCTTCTTTTGAGGAGGGCTCACGGTGTACGCCAGTTACGAGAACATCTCACCGGAGCGGATAGATGACTTCTCTCATCTTGGCGGACTCAGGCCAGACGATCACTTTCTGCAACTGGCCGTTTACCTTCTGCCACTGGATCACCACCATGTCATGGGCTAGCTGCAAGCCATGTGCCTCTTTGCTCTTGTCCACCTGGTACGTCCCGTAGAAGGTCATGACTTTCATATCTTCCAATGCCTTCTTGACCTTCTCAGAGTCGGGGGACCCGGCATTCAGAAGAGCCTTTTCCAGGATCAAACCAGCTGCGTACCCACCTGCTGCCTGGTAACTCGGCGCTTCCATCCCTGCACCGGCAAATGCTTTCACCACATCCTCACCCGAAGGCCCAAACCACTCAAAGCCTGCTGCTTTCGCAGTATCAGGTGAGTACTTCGCACCAATCGCCCACTGAGCAGGAGCCATGACGCCAACGGCTGCATCTCCCAACTCCGCAAACTTGGGGCTCGAGGGGGCTACCAAAATGCCGATCAGCTTCACAGGAACTTTCTTCTCATACATTTGCTTCGAGAAAGTGGAGCCGTCCTGGAAGTGCCCTCCTCCGATGACAGCATCTGGCTTGGCTGCCATGATCTTGTCGATGAATGGACCAAAATCGCTCGTCCCAGAGTCGTACCCCTCGTACATCACCACGTCGAAGCCCTGCTTCTCTGCATATGCCTTTGCCCCAACCGCCACGGCAGTAGCAAACTTGCTCTTTTCGTAGACAATGGCAACTTTCTTGGCATTGGGGTCTTTGGCTTTCAGCAAATCCAGCACACTGGTGAGGTAGCGGCTCGCCGGGGTGTAGAGCTGGAAGACATGCTCATACCCCTTTTTGTAGGTCGCATCGCTGGCAGCACCAGTGGTCACCATGATCTTCCCGTATTGCTCTGCAATGACTGCCGCAGCATCGGTAAGACCGCTGGAGTACGGACTGACCAACAGGTCAACTTTGTCATCGTTGATGAGCCTGGTGTAGAGCTGCTGCACCCTCTCTTTCTTGCTCTCGTCATCATAGTACTTCAGGGCGATCTTGTAGGTGTTCCCGTCGGCCAGTTTGAGGCCGCCAGCATCGTTGACGCGCTTGGCCCACAGCTTCAGACCGAGCAACTGGCCAGTGGATTCCACGTTGTACTTCCCAGTCTCCGATGCCGTGAACCCAATGGTCAGGCTCTTTACCTTGCCCACCGGAGCTGCCGCACCAGCTTCGCCTGAGCGAAGCGGGTAGATTGCCTCTCGCATCTTGGCGGATTCAGGCCAGACGATCACTTTCTGCAACTGCCCATTTACCTTCTGCCACTGGATCACCACCATGTCATGGGCTAGCTGCAAGCCATGCGCCTCTTTGCTCTTGTCCACCTGGTACGTCCCGTAGAAGGTCATGACTTTCATAT
>WFSD01000133.1 GCA_015486235.1 Anaerolineae bacterium | reverse complement strand
CGCTTCAGGGGCATTCTCGGCGCTTCTGAAGCGATCCGCTACTTGCCGTTGGGGTTGATGTAGAGCGATAACGGTTCTGGGGATTCCTGGGGGCCCTACGGGCCCCCAGGAATTAGTTCGTTTTCCCTTGCAACGCGGGTCTTGTTTTTTGCCAGGCGATAATGTAAACTGGGATGCGGATACAGGAAAATCAGCGATTTGTAGGAGCCAAGATGCCAGGACTAGAAGCCCTGCAGTCAGTCCAGTATGTGACGGTCAAGGGCAAGCGTTTTGCGGTTCTCGACGCAGAAGATTGGGAAGCGTTGATTGAATGGTTGGAAACGCTGGAAGACTTGGAGATAGCCAGACAAGCTGTCGCTGCACTTGGGAAAGCGGGCGGTGATCGGGAGAGAGCTGGATGGCTGAAATGGGAAGAAGCTAGGAGAGAGTTGGGGTGAGATATAAGGTCTATATTCTCCCGCTAGAGAGATGGAGATTAGTGTACGCCATCACGGAAACCGAATCGTATGTAGATGTGTTGGCGATACGGAAGATGCCGCCGTATGATTACGGCGATTTGGAGCAGCTGTTGGAAGAACTGCGGTAGATGGCAAAAGTGACCGCTCGCCGGAGCCAACGCCCAATGCGGCCCGCAGCTCGTGGGATTTCGTCTCTATGCATCTGCGGAATCTATGAACAATCCTCCTACGCTTTGAAATCCTGAATCATTTGGAGAGACGCTATGACCAAACCAAACATTTTCGTTACCCGCAGGATACCGGAGGCGGTGCTGAAGCCGCTCATAGAAGAATGCAACGTGGAGATATGGCCGGAGCAGACTCCGCCTCCCTACGAGGTTCTCCTGGAGAAAGTCCGCGGCCGGGACGGCATCATCACCCTCCTTACTGATCGAGTGGACGCCCGACTGATGGACGCCGCTGGCCCACAGCTTCGGGCCATAAGCCAGTACGCTGTTGGCGTGGACAACATAGACCTGGCCGCAGCCACGGAGCGGTGTATAACCGTCGGACACACCCCGGGCGTGCTCACGGAGACCACCGCCGATCTGGCGTTCGCACTTCTCATGGCCGCAGCCCGCCGCCTGGTAGAGGGCGCGGACTACGTCCGACAGGGACAGTGGGTGACGTGGGGGCCCCTCCTACTCCTGGGACACGACGTCCACGGGGCCACCCTGGGGATCGTGGGGATGGGCCGGATCGGCCGCGCCGTCGCCAGACGGGCGTCCGGGTTCGACATGCAGGTTCTCTACTACGACCGAGTTTCTGTGGACCCCGAACTCGTCGGCCCGAATGTCGAGCAGGTCGACCTGGATACCTTGCTACGGGAATCCGATTTCGTCAGCATCCACGTACCGCTGACGCCGGAAACCCACCACATAATAGACGCTGACGCCCTCGCCCGGATGAAGCCGACCGCCATACTCATCAACGCGGCCCGCGGGCCGGTGGTGGACACCAATGCCCTCTACCACGCGTTGAAAGAAGGCAAGATTGCCTACGCAGCCCTGGACGTGACCGACCCGGAACCACTTCCGGCTGATCACCCACTGCTCTCCCTGCCAAACGTCATCGTGGTGCCCCACATCGGCAGCGCCAGCGTGGCCACGCGGACACGCATGGGCGAAATGGCGGTGGCTAACCTGCTGGCGGCGCTGGCGGGAGAACGACCACCCAATCCGGCCAACCCAGAGGTGTTCGAGCGAGAGTGCCGCCGGTGACAGGTTCCGGGGAACGGGGATGGATCGCCGTCGCCCTGGCGGTCGTCCTGACGGTATGGGGCGTGCGCACCGCGTGGGTGGACTCCGGCCCATCGCCGTCCATGATCCCGATGGCTCCGGCATCGGCGACGCCCACGGGGTACCTCGCCCCAACGGCAGCGCCCACGGGATACCTCGCCCCAACGGCATCGCCCATGGGATACCTCGCGCCAGCGGCAACGCTTACGGGTACGGGCGAGGCATCCCTTACAAGGAGTCCCACTTACACGGCAACGCCCACGGGATACCTCGCCGCAACGCCGACACCTAGGGAATGCCTTGCCCCGACGCCAACGGCGACGCCCGTGGGATACCTCGCGCCAACGCCCACGCCGTTGCGGCCGGGCAGGCCCTGGCCTACGCCCGATGTATCTGGCGGCCACACTCATTACTGGCTCCGTCGTCCGATACTTCCCGCCTCCAGGTGCATCGCCAGTGCTTTCTACCCCTATGGCACCAACGGGATGGGCCAGTACCTGACCCACCACGGTGCGGATTTTCCTGCGAAAATGGGAACTCCCCTCCACGCTGCCGGCAATGGCGTGATCGTCGTCGCTGGCAGCGACAGAGAACACGTTTACGGGCTTTTCAGGAATTTCTACGGCAACCTGATCGTCGAGAAACTGGATCAGGGGTACCGTGGGGAGCCGGTGTACGTCCTCTTCGGGCATCTCTCCAAAGTGGAGGTGAGAGCGGGGCAGAGGGTGTCCGCCGGGGACGTGGTTGGGCTGGTCGGGGAGGCCGGGATAGCCATGGGCCCACACCTGCACCTGGAGGTGCGAATTGGCGAGAACAGCTACCGCGCCACCAGGAACCCGGAGTTCTGGCTTCGCCTGCTTCCTGGCAGGGGGACACTGGTGGGCAGGCTTCTGACGTCCAACGGGCGCTCCTGGCCCGGCGTTGCCCTCTACGTACGGCGGGCCGACGCTGCTCAGAAAGTCTATCAGACCCTCTACACCTACGTGGACGACCCGCAGGTCAACCCGGACGACGAATGGGGAGAGAATTTCCTGTGGGCGGACGCGCCAGCGGGGGAATACCTGTTGGAGACGCCATGGGGAAAACAGGTGCCGTTCTCCATCAGGCCGGGCGGCACGTCGTTCCTTGAAATCCGGCATGATGTCGGGGGCACCCCCTGAGCTGGAAAAGCCAGAACCAAAAAACCGGCGCAGAGGGATGCAGAAAGCCGTCAGTCGATAGCCGTCCTCTTCCCCACGACAGAAGCTTTCGTAGATGCCAACGGCCACCGGCTTCTCTCCGCGGCGGAGGTTCTCTTGCCCATGCGCAGAGATCTCAGAGGCATCAGCGCCCCGACGCATCCCGATCTGTCTTGATCCAGAAGCGGAGCATCCCGGTCAGGAAGCCAGCCGTGAGGGCAAGCGCCCGCACCGCCAGCAGGCCGGGGGCCATCGAAGCGACTGCTTTGTCCCGCCCTGCGGAGCGCTTCACGAAAGGAAAAGTCGTCGCCAGGAAAGCGAGTGTAGCTCCGGCCCACAACTTTCTTGCCTTGCCGGAGAATGGCAGGAGCGGCAACAGCAAGGCCACAGCGCTTGCCAGTGCCATTTGCAGCTTCAGGGTCTGAGGCGTGTGGGAGTCGGAAACCAGACGCTCCGGGAAGCGCCGGGTCACCAGCGCTTTCCAGTAGCCGATATAGAACTTGCGCTTCCAGTAGGCCCCGACGGTACGATTGTGACGGTGATACACCCTGGCCTCCGGCACGTATACCATCCGGCGCCCCAGGCGCGCCACCCGGAAGGAAAAATCCTGATCCTCCACCGAGGCAGTGGGGAACGTAGTATCGAACCCTCCAGCCTCCAGGAATGTGTCACGGCGGTAGGCGGCGGAGTAGGTGTCCACGAAATCTATCCGGTCACGGCCCTCCATCCGGGCGTACCGCTCCTCGTACTCCATCTGGGTGAACCGTGCCACTATCTCGCGCTGGCGGCTGAGGTAGGTCCCCTTTGCGCCGACAGCGTCGGGGTTTGCATCAAACGCCCTGGCGAACGCAGCAATCCACCCAGGCGTCGGTTCGCAATCCGCGTCGGTGAAAAGGAGGATTTCGCCGCGGGCAGCCTCTGCCCCACGGTTCCTGGCAGCGGCCGGCCCGGCGTTGGGCTGGCTTATCACGATCGCTCCGTGCTCACGGGCAACTTCGGCCGTCCTGTCAGTGGAACCGTCGTCCACCACGATCACTTCGTAGGAACCTGTCGGAACCGTCTGCCGCGCCAGCGCGTCCAGGCACGCGCCGATGGTATCGGCGGCGTTGTATGCCGGAACGATCACGGAGAACCCGAATTTGCCTCCCTCATTCGTCATTTTTGCTCCCAGGCCCGTGCCTCTTCGAGTATCTTTCCACCGCTTAGGCTAAGCAGCCCACCCTACAGCGCCGAATCCGTTAACCTATGGGCTCTTTTGGTTCCGGTTCGCCCGCGTTCATTATACCACCCTGCCACCCAAATTTCGAGACGGCTCGGGATCCCACTACTCGGGGCCTTCCAAAGATTCAACAAAGGCCGCTTGAATTGTAGGGCGGGCTGACACGCCCTACGTGGGCTCGGCATTCCGGCCAAAGAACCGGGAAGAGATTGCCTGAGTGATTTCTCCGAGTGCGGAAAGCCCATCTGGGAGCGGGGAGCTCCCGCAGAGCTGGCTCATGGTCCGCTTTACAGATGGTTCGTTAATTCTTCGAGAAGCCCTGCCCACCGCCTCGACACCCCTTGACACTCATGACGCGATGCGTTATAATTTGATTGTGTACGACGCGGAGCGTCACGAAAAAGATCGGTCGGTTCGAGGAGGTGGTAATGATGAAAGAGAAAGAAGAACGTCGAGAGGAAATGACTACCTTGATCAAGAGGTTGCTGCTGGCAGGCGTGGGCGCGATTGCCCTGACCAAGGATGAGGTAGACGACTTCCTGGACAGGCTCGTCGAGCGCGGGGAGCTGGCAGAAGAAGAGGCCCACAAGATGCTCAAAGAGGTAGCAGAGCGCCAGGAGAAAAAAGCCCAAAAGGCAGTAGAAAAGCTGGGGGTCGAGAAAAAAGCGGAAAAAGTCTCGGAGAAAGCCGATATCCCCCGGAAAAGCGACATCGACGCCCTGGCGGGGCGGATCGAAGAGATCTCTCGGAAGCTGGATGCGCTGAACGCCAGGCTCAAAGAGCAGGAGAAAACAGAGTAGGCGTCATAGCGTCTTCGGCACTACCTGGGCAGCGCGCAAAAGTCCAATGGCATTTCACAGAGTGGTTCCGCACGCTGCCCGACAATTCGTCACGTAGGGCAGGCGTAAGAGCGACCGGCGGGTCGCTCTTACGCCCGGGTTCATCCTGTGAGCCAGCACCACGCGTCGCAGGCATCCTCTCTCGATTCTCACCCGCACTCGCTGTACCCACACGAATAACACTTCTTGCATCCCTCCTCCAGAATTAGAGTCGGCTCACCGCAGACAGGACATAGCTCCCCCACTTTGAACATCTCTTCCTCATCCGGCTGACCGCTTCCCGCGGGCTCGAGCGAAAGGGGAAGTTGCTTGCCTTTGCCGTTTCCGTTTCCTTGCGGGTTGATAGCAAACAGCGTCATAGCGTCGACTTCAGGCTCGGCAGCCGGAGCGCGGAGTATGCCTTTTTCTCTCTTCTCCAGGTAATCGTGGAGCACCTGGGCCACCGCATCGGGGAGGGAGCGGACACGCTGGTTGCCAAATCCCAAGGGCCTGCCCCCGCCAATCCCCAGAAGCTGATCCACCACGAGCTGGAGGCGCCTGGTCTGGGTCACCGGCGAGGGGAACCTCAAAATAAGCGAAATCAGCCTGCCGATCGCCTCGGAGACTGCAGCAGTGTCGCTCCCGGCCTTACCCACATTCATAAACACTTCGAACGGCTCATCGTCCTTGACATCGGAATTGATGGTGATGAACGCCGTTCCCAGCGG
>WFSD01000132.1 GCA_015486235.1 Anaerolineae bacterium | reverse complement strand
GCAATAGCCATCGGGGGAACCCCCGCTGTACTGGAGAAAAAAGCCAGGGCCAGGTGGAAAGAGGGAAAGTTGCGCCCAACTTTAGCCAGGATCGAGGACGGGCGGGTGGTTTTCAGTGAGTGGTAAGTGGCGGCGCTATGGGAGATTGATTTTTCTCCGCGCTGGAGTAACAATGCTGGCAACCACACGGCCGAGCCTGCTCCCACACATCAAAGGGACAGGCTTTTTTAACAACTCGCGCGTGCGCAGTTCGAGCAGGTATCCGATCTACCCCTCACCTCGGGGGAATCTGGCTGAGGAGGAAAAGTGCCCAGAAAAAATGAGAAAACCAATGCCATGAGAGTGCTGGACAGAAAGAAAGTGAGCTATAAGCCCGTGTATTTCTCGCCGGAGATACACTCTGCCGATGGGGTGGCGGAAACGATCGGAGTGCCCGCCAGCCATGTTTACAAAACGCTGGCGGTGATCCGCCCACGCGGGAAACCATTGCTGGTAATGGTTGCCGGGGACAGACGTTTGAATCTAAAAAAAGTTGCAAAGGCTGCTGGATCGAAATCGGTCCGGATGGCAACTTACCAGGAAGCGGAAAGATTGACTGGGCTCAAGGTGGGCGGGATATCAGCGCTGGCGCTTCTGGACAAAGGGTTCGACGTATTCATAGACCGGCGAGCTCTGGAGATGGAGAAAGTGTTTGTGAGCGCGGGGAAACGCGGAATTAACCTGCAATTGTCGGTTGCCGATCTGGTACGCGTGACGAAGGCCGTGCCTGCAGATGTCTCCATCCCGGCCGAGGAAAGCGAATAAAAGAACACCATGGTGCGTTTTTCAGTTGAGTGCGTCCGATTCAGGGATGCACTCTTTCCTACATCACGGTGGGAGGAGGTTTGGTAATGAAGAAAGCATTGGCGATTTTGGCTGTTGTGTTGATCATCGCTGTGGGCGGCTATGCCTATACAAAAGAAGCCAAGGGACACGCCTCTGTAGATGTAACGCAAAAGTACGAGCATATTGTGGTGAGAAAAGGTGATTTGCAGGAGGTCGTTTCAGCGTCCGGTACGATACAGCCGGTAAAAATGGCGAACCTCTCCTTCAAGTCGACTGGCTGGGTCGAGTCTTTGGAAGTGAAGGAAGGGGACAGGGTCGAGGAAGGAGAGTTGCTGGCGTCGTTGGACGACAGTCAGCAAAAGCTAGCCCTGGCCCAGGCTGAAGCATCGCTGAGGGCGGCACAAGCTCGCCTGGAGCAGGTGAAGAAAGGACCTTCGGCAGAGGATATCGCCGCGGCCGAGGCAGCGGTGAAAAGCGCCCAGGAAGCGTACAAGCAGCTCTTGGCAGGGCCTTCCGACGACGAGAGAACTGCGGCGAAAGCCCAGGTTGACCTGGCAAAAGCTCGGCTGGACCAGGCGCAGGGGGCTTATGACAGAGTGGCCTACATGCCAAACATTGCAATGATGCCTCAGTCTCTGCAGCTCCAGGAGGCAACGATAAACTATCAGGCAGCGCTCGCCAGCTATCGAGCGAAGACAGCGCCTCCTACCGAGGCACAGATAGCCCAGGCAAAAGCGCAAATTGCCCAGGCTGAGGCACAGCTTGCAAAGCTTAAGAATTCCCCGTCGCAGGAGGACATAGATGCTGCCCAGGCGCAGGTGGAGCAGGCGAAAGTTAGCGTGGAGCAGGCAAAGCTGGGGCTGGACAATTTGCAGATACATGCCCCTTTCTCCGGCGTCGTCGCAGAGGTGAACGTGAAAGAAGGAGAAATGCCTCCGACGATGAAGCCTGCCATCGTGATGATAGATCTGGACAGCGGCTTTTACGTGGATGTGACGGTGGATGAGATGGACATCGCAAAAGTGAGGGTGGGCCAGCAGGCCAGGGTCAAACCATCCGCATTGCGGAATGTCATCCTGAAAGGAACAGTTAGCTACGTCTCCCCGGTCTCCACAGTGATCAACGGGGTGACATCGTACAAAGCAAAAGTCGATTTGGGAAGGACAAAAGCCCCTTTGAAGGAAGGGATGTACGCTGATGTAACGATAACCACGCAAAATCTGAAAGACGTACTCCTCGTGCCAAACCGATTTGTCCGGATAGACGCGAAGACCGGCAGGACACTGGTCTTCAAACTCGTGGATGGCAATCTCAAGGAAATGCCAGTAGAGCTTGGGGTTCGTGGCGACAAAAGCAGTCAGGTTCTCTCCGGCGCAAAGGCGGGCGATACCATATTCCTTGTTCCGAAGAACTGGAAGGAGGAACTGCAGTCCACCATGAGTTTTGGGGGTTCTAAGAGATGAGCGGAACCGCGGTAATCGATCTGCAGAGCATCACAAAAGTGTACCACATGGGCTCCGTGGAGGTACACGCACTGCGAGGCATAGACTTGCGCGTGGATCAGGGCGAGATGGTAGCGATCATGGGGCCCTCCGGGTCGGGTAAGTCTACATTGATGCACATCATCGGGTGCCTGGATCAGCCAACCAGCGGCAGGTATCTGCTAAGCGGCATGGATGTCTCTGCCCTTTCCGACGATAAGTTAGCTGAGATACGGAGCCGGAAAGTCGGGTTCGTCTTCCAGAATTTCAACCTGCTGTACCGAATTTCTGCCCTGCACAACGTGGAGCTCCCGCTGATCTACGCTGGGGCACGGGATCGCCGCAGGAAGGCGCTGATGGCGTTGGAGGCGGTTGGACTGGGAGACCGGATTCGCCATCGCCCAAACGAGCTCTCCGGAGGGCAGCAACAAAGGGTCGCCATCGCCAGGGCGCTGGTGAACGACCCCGACCTGATTCTGGCAGACGAGCCCACGGGTAACCTGGATTCCAAAGCCGGGGCAGAGATCATGGATATCTTTCAGCGGCTGAACCGAGAGAGAGGGATAACGGTGGTTTTGGTCACCCATGAGCCGGCAGTCGCCCGACATACCCAGAGGATAATCCACCTCAAAGACGGCCTCGTCATTGAGGAAGAGACCGTGGAGCACCCGCTGGAGGCTGGCGTAGATATCTATCTCAATGGGGTGGAGGAGGCAGTATGAAATACTGGGAAGCGGTCAAGGTCGCATGGCAGGCATTGCTTGTCAACAAGCTGCGTTCTTTTCTGACGATGCTTGGGATAATCATCGGCGTTGGTGCTGTGATTGCGCTGCTGGCCGCGGGCCAGGGGGTGCAGAACTACGTGACAGGCCAGCTCCAGAGTGTGGGCACGAATCTTCTCTTCGTGATGCCGGGTACGATGGAGGAAGGGCCTCACGCCAGGGCTACGCTTTCCAACCTCACCTACCAGGACGCAATGGCAATAGCGGATCCATACAGTGTGCCGGACGCTGTAGCAGTCTCCCCCCAGATGTTAGGTGCGGGGCTGGTGACGTCGGGGCATCACAGCAAGCGGTTCAACGTGTCAGGCGTTATGCCCAACTACGCTCAGGTTCGCAACTCAAGGGTGATAGTAGGCAGGTTCATTTCTCAGGAAGACACCACGACGAAAGCCAGGGTAGCAGTGCTGGGCAGCCGGGTGGCTGAGGACCTTTTCGGGGACGAGTATCCCATTGGAGAGCGGATACAGATCAACAAGCTCTCTTTCGAGGTCGTGGGAGTGCTGGAACGGAAAGGAGGATCGGGTTTCGGCAGCGAGGATCAGCAGATTTACGTCCCCCTCACCACTGCGGAGTCCAGGCTGTTCCCGAACTCACGCAACGCCAGAGGAGAACCGCTGATGTCGGTGGTGTACGTTCAGGTGGCCGATGAATCGTTGATGGACAGGGCTACCGAGGAAATAGCTACCGTGTTGCGCGAGCGGCACGGAATCAAGTTCCAGGGTGGTGAGGACGACTTCACCATCGTGAGCCAGGCAGACCTGATCAGCGTTTTCGGCGATGTTACCCGGATTCTCACCATCTTTCTTGGGGCGATAGCTGCCATATCGCTGCTGGTCGGGGGCATCGGGATTATGAACATCATGCTCGTGTCCGTGACAGAGCGCACGCGGGAGATAGGTCTGAGAAAGGCGGTTGGAGCAAAGAAGCGGGACATCCTGCTTCAATTCCTGGTAGAAGCGACAGCGCTTTCCCTGACAGGCGGGATCATCGGGATTTTGCTGGGGGTTGCCGGGGCGAAGGCGATATCCAGTGTAGCCGGAGATCTTGCTCCCGTGGTAACCTTCCAAGCGATCCTTCTGGCCACAGGATTCTCCATTGCCGTTGGATTATTCTTCGGGATTTACCCCGCATCCCGTGCAGCATCCCTGAACCCGATAGACGCTTTGAGGTACGAGTAGGTCAGGCGTCGCGCAGTTGCGGTATGGAATCCCATGTGCTAGAATTTACGTGAATTGCGCCCCCGTAGCTCAAAGGACAGAGCGTCGGACTTCGAATCCGCAGGTTGCAGGTTCGAATCCTGCCGGGGGCGCCTCGCTGTATCCTCCCTGAGCAAATCCGCGGCGCATGTTGCTTCCCGAACGGGAAGGGACGAACTCATGCTACGCAATCTAAATAACCCGATGCCAACCCCGGCCTGACACCATCCGAAATCCCTACCCTTTGTTGCTCCATGTCCATCTCCGGCCAGGCCGTGAAGTCCAGGTCTTCCGAGTGGCACCAATCAGGGAAGTACACCTGTCTCAGAGCAGTACCTCCCTTGAAGACCAGACGATTTCCAAGAGGGAGCTTGCTCAAAGCGTCCAGTACACACACCACTACGTAATCGTGGTCCGCCTCCCCCAGCCCCATGCCGCGTCGGCGGGCCACTCTGGCCAGAGAATCCCGGGTAAGCATCAATGTTCCCTCCATTCCAGCAACGTGTCCGGGGCAATGTTGACGATGACGTGCCATCGCCCATCGCGAGAGCCCACGTCGGGCCCCGGAATCTCCAGACGCACGTAGTTCCGACCGCAGCCCGATCTCACACGCTCCAACAAGTCCTCATCCCCCATCCCCAACCGCTCCAGCCAGAATCCCAACCTCTGCATCGCCGCCTTGCTCCTGTTGCGCTCGGCGTATTCCACCAGGCGTTCCAGGTCCATCTCCTCACTCCCAAACCAGAGCCCTTTGGCCGCCTCGATGATTCCCCCGGCATAAGAGGGGTGGGTCAGACAGTCCACGATGGTCTTCTCCCGTTCGGTGATGTGTATTCTCTCCCCTTCCAGGTACACCTGTGTTATTCCGAAGAAACGGCTTTGGGTCATGGTGACGAAACGATAGGTCAGACCGTGCAGGGTCAGGGCCCTCTTTCTTCGGGTGGTCGCCACGTAGACGGTGCGGCTCGAGCGGTCGCTGTACCCGTAATATCTCAAAGCCGTGCCGAAAGCTATGGCATAGGGTGAGACCAGACGGCTGGCGATGAGGAACTCGTGCACGGTGTAAGTCCCTTCCAGCCCTGCCGCCAGCGGGAGGATGATGTACTTTCCACGTTCCAGTCGTTGTATCCATCCTCGCTTTTCCAGGCGGTAGAGCAACTGGCGCAGCCGTCGGTCGCTCATGTCCACCGTCTTGCGGGCCTCTTCCACGGTGAACACCTTTTTCCCGGCCTCGCTGAGCCCGGTGAGGAGTCTGGCACCCTCTACTCCCAGTGTCCTGGTCGTTGTAACCATAGTTGTCCCTTCCGCGACTATTGTACATGTAAATATTGATTCGGGCAACCCCGAAGCCCGGCTTGACACCTCAGATACCCTTGTGCCAACATTTTTCTGCTATCAGTCTGGGTTCATGTGAAGGAGGTGCGTTATGTCTTTCCGCCATGTTTTGTTGCTTTTGCCCGCGCTGACCCTGCTGGCCGGATGCTCCGGCCGAACGCCCGTTTCACCGCCGTTCCAACCCTAACCGGCACGCCCACGCCTGTGCTGGCCACGGGGAGGCTGGCGGTGGAGGTGGAAGCGTTCGTGCAGGCCGCGCAGGCCCACGGCTACGGTTCGTTGTGGGCCACGGTGAACAGCTGGCTGAGGAGTCAGACCGGCTCCGCCGAAGTCGTGGCGGATAGAATCATGTTCCTGGTGGACGGCGAAGTGCGCCGGGAGGCGGCGGCCAGCGTGCGGGAGATTCTGGGGGGAAACGGCCACAGAGGCGCATGACGGCAGGCGTCGCGGATTCACCGGACGGTTGCCCGATATCACGCCGCATCGAGAGGATTCTGTGTGTCCAGCCCTTCGCTTCTCGCGAAACGAAGAAGGTCTCCGTCTGATGACACGAACACGAAGGGCAGATCCATCGAAGCAGACTCGCGAGTCAGGTAATTCACCGTCAGCGCCGCAGCCAGTTGAACCGCGTCATATCCTCGCAGCCGATGTCGTGTGGTCAATTGCACTGCCAGACCAATGAGCGCCTCGTCCACCGTCACCAGCACGTAGTGGTGTGAGAAGTCGTAGGCGAGATTGTCCAGAACCTCCTGATAATCTTCAGGGCTCAGTCCGCCGGTCCGATGCTTTATCCCCACGGCGGCAGCCGCTTCCACATGGGAGATAGTAGCCGTGAAAATGATGTTTCCAGGGTCGGAATCGCAGACACTTGTCACCCAGCGGCTACCGGTTTCTTCCACGTAACGTTTCACCAGGGCGCTCGTGTCGAAATAATAAAAGCTCATCCTCTTTGCTCTATCACGATATCGCTGACCGGGCGTCCATCTATGTGCACCGGGGAGATGTCACGACGACGCTCGTCCTTTGAGACGGGACGCGGCAGTATCACCCTGCCGGAAGCCTCCATGATCTTCAGCACTCTCTCCACTTCGTCGGAATCGGACGCAAGTCTCCTCTGGAGAGCGTTCACGCCGAGTTCCAGTATCTCCGGCAGACGGTCTTCGTAAGGCTTCAGCCTGTGCTCCACCTCGTCCGGAACGGTAACCCTTATGGTTCCCATGAGCCTTCCTCCTCTCTCATGCCCCGTGTATTCTACCATATCCGAACAATCCCACGCCAACCCTGACCTGACGCTGCCCTCGGGGGCTTTCGAAGCAAATCAAGGCCCGGAAACGCTCCCGGGAACTCTCACGCTCGATACAGGGCTTGTGCTGTGGCTTGCCAGGGGTTGACGGAGCCTCCAGGAAGGCGGGTTGATTCCTGGGGGCCCTACGGGCCCCCAGGAATTGCTTCGCTCTCCCCCTCGGGTGTCCGGCTTGACACATGCACCTGCATGTGTATAAGTTCCCGAAAGGGGATTGCACACGCTGAAACGCGTGTGCAGTCCCCTTTTTTCGCGTCTGCGACAACACGGAGATGGGACGCTATCTCAGCATGGGAGAACGGTGAGGCATGGACGGAATTCTGCACCTGATTCGCGACCTGGCGGTGTACGAGTCCAACGGTTTTCTGGCGCTTCTCTACACCGCGTGGGAGCACGCTGCGGCGGTCCTGGTACTGGCCGGCGCCCTGCACCTGCTG
>WFSD01000131.1 GCA_015486235.1 Anaerolineae bacterium | reverse complement strand
GGCTTTGCCGGCAAAGGCTGGCTAAAGCGGCAGTGGCCATGGTGGGTAGCTGGCTTACTCACGGGCACTGCAGAATGGATCAACTATCTGTTCGTTCCCTTTGGTCACCCCCATCACAAGTTCATTGGTGTGACCACTGGCATGTCGAGGATGTTCGCGAACGTGGAGTCCACTCTATTCGGACACAGCCTCATTGCCACCAGGGCCGACTACCAACCCTCGATCCAGTACATTATCATCGGTGCACTTACCATGGCCCTGGTTATGGGATGGTTGGAAGGGGACCTCAAGACATGGGCCAGGTACCCCAAAGCTATGTTGGTCTCGACGGCGTTCGGGGCGTTTTTCTTCGCATGGGGCACGCGAGTGTCAGGCGGATGCACCCTACATCACATGTTCGGCGGCTTCGGGGCCATGAACCTGAAAAGCTGGGTGGTCATAACCTTCTCAGCCATGGGAGCAACTACCGGGTTCTTAATACTAAGAACACTCAACCTCACACAGTACTTCAAGAGCCAGGAAACGAGTTGGTTCGCGGCCCAGGCAAAGGAGTACAAATGGGCAGACGGTCTTACCGTAGGCGATGGGAAGCCTGGTAACGGCTGGCTCAGGATATTCCTCTACGCCTTCATGCTCATCGTGGCCATCGTGGTTCTATACTCAGCTTTTGCCGGCAACACTTACGCCCTAAAAATGGGGTGGGCAAAATCCTTCGATAAGACCATGATCGCCCATGCAATGCTAACCAGGAACTTGGGCAACATTATCATCTTGCTCATCATTGGAGCATTGCTCGGCACAGCCCTCGCAAAGACCGGCATCGGCACTGAATGCGGGTTGATGTGTCCGGAACTCGGAATCCAGGCAGAGAGAGGCGAACGCAAGGGCGGCCGATTCCTGCGCATGCCTTACTCGATCCGCACGGTCTTCCTTTCCTACCAACCCTTCGCTGCCTTAAGCCTGCACATCTTCCTTACAGGCCTGGTGATGTTCCTGGGGTTCACTTTCTTCGGCGCTATGGAAGGGCACGAGTGGGCGACCAAAGCTTTCGCCGAGAACTATGCAGCCGCCACCGGGATCCATTTCCACTACACAGGAATGGCCATCCGAACAATGACCACCTGGCCCATGGACATGTTCGGCGGGTTCCTGCTGGGGCTCGGCACGTTCCTTATGATCGGGTGTGAGTTCCGAAACTACGGCAGAGGTGGCCTGCTCTACATCACCGGCCTGTTGATTTGGCCGTTCTTCTACCTCGGTTACCTGCCCTACACTCAGGCTCGCGGATTCTGGGATTACATGATGGGGCACTATGCTTACACGCCCACTACTTTCTTCCCGGCGCTTGTCGCCCCTAACAGCAAGGCAATCCAGGTGCTCATCTACGCGCTCTATCTGCTTTTCTGGGCACTGGCATTTGTCTGGGCCGTGAGGCGCGGAGCCAAGAACATCGGCGTGCGGCCTTCACAGCTCCTCCGCATGAACTCCGAGGACATGTACCTGGCCCGCTTCGAGAAGCTGAAGGGAGAGGGCAAGCTAGGTGAGCTCATGGAGATAGAGCGAGAGCTCTATGATACGGCACAGAAAGAGAAGGTACCAGAAGAGAGAAGAGGGCTGGCACCAGGGAGGAAAGGCGAGCTAGGAGAGCTCATGGGGGTAGAACAAGAGCTTTACAACAGCGCAAGGAAAGCTGGAGCGCAGTAGTGAAAAGAGGGCCAGCACCAGAGAAAGAAGCTTGAGAAATTCGCGAAAAAACACGCCGTTCTTACGCTTCTGCCTCACCGTCGCGTTTCTATTCACGTAGGGGCGGCCGTCCCTATCCTGTAGCCTGGCGCTAGTAGCCCAGGGAAGTCACGAGTACATCAAGGGGTTTTTCGGCCCGTAGCGCCATGTTTTCAACCGCCGTGCCGGTGGACTGAACTATCCGAACCATCTTTTCGTCCAGATCAGGGGAAAACGACCAGGGCCAACAAACCCGGAGGTTCGTTCTTTGACAACCAATAAAGCAACATCTTACACAAAATGCACAAGATTCATGTCGTACGTTTTGGGTATCGCCGTCTTCTACCCATTGTTCCTGCTCGGGGGGGCTCTCGGGATGGGCCTGCCCATGCACGTCGTAGGCATCTACTGGGGAGTTATCCAACTGGCTCTGGCATACTCCGTAATATGCATGTACGGAACAACAAAGCAGGTCAAACTTTCCATCGTAGGAATATTGCTGGTAGCCAGCGGCGTTTTCTCTTTCGTCCCGGTTTCCACGTTTCTGGCAACAGCAACGGAGGCGCTTGCCATCACAGGCCTCAGTCTGGTTCTTTTCGATCTGGGGAAAGTTTTCCCCGCCTTGAGCATGCAGATTCCCAGCGGGCTGATCTTCCTGGGTGTCATTTTCTCGATACTCAGCTCTCCCATCATGAATTTCGTCGGCCTGCTATCCCTGCTCACAGGGATGCTGCTCTCCAGTATCAAGGTAGGGAAGATAAGAGTGAAAGGATCCAGGGGATAGTCGTCCAGTCAGGGGGCTACGCAAACCATCAGGTGGAGCGTAGCCTCCCGAGCAGGTCGGTCATTTTTCAGATCGCGTCAATGGGCTGTGACAACTGTATAACTCGAGTTTCGCAGATCATGCCGAACCTATGTCGCCGGCCAGGCCGGTGACAACCCTCGCTACCATGTCATTTCCCCTTCTCAATTTCCCGCGGAATAGTCCACGGAGGGCCGTTTTCCACATGAATTACTCTATTGTCCTGCCCGGATTGCAGCAGCAGCCCAGCCATCGCCACGGTTCTCAATGCTTCCTCTCCACTGATCACTGGAGGCTGGTCTTCCCGCACCACCCGCACAAAAGAACGTATTTCGGCCCGCAGCGGCTCCTCACGCTGGACCTCATACCGTACCCGCCGTCCTTCACTCACCCCCATGATTGCTATCAACTCGTCCCACTGACCATTGGCCTCACTGTTCTCGATGAAATAGAGATCCTGAGTAAGGTAATTGAGCAGGAACATCCCACGCTCACCCAAGATCGTTATTTCCCGGATTTTGGTGGGCGTGAGCCAGTTGGTGTC